>NCJP01000030.1:0-15317 GCA_002278985.1 Erythrobacter sp. 34-65-8 | reverse complement strand
TTCCATTGCGACCACAACAGAGCCAGATCGTTCACCCAATCGGCAAAGTCGCTGACATGCCCGGTCACTGGATCGTTGCCGAGGCGACCCGAACCCGCCTGACCGCGCCAGTCGGATGCGGACACCGCCCAACCGGCGAGGTGCCATTGTTCCAGCGTTTCCAGGTATTTCTCGTAGCAGTCGCCCCGCCCTGGGAGGAACAGGATGGAGCCGCGCGGAGCCTCAGGCACCGGCCAGTCGATCCGGCGGATCGGCCAGCCGTCGCTTGCCTGCCAGCGGCTTTCGATGGCGTGCGCGGGGATGGCACGGCGATCAATCGGGGTATGGTTCATCCGGGCTTTGCCTGCTTGCCTAACGCTGGCCTCAACGGGGTGGTTACTTTTTGGTAAGCCATCGCCTGTAGCACCAGCCTCCTAAGGGGACCTTTGGGGGCATCATGCTGGACGGTTATCTCCACTACGGGCTGCTCTGCGGCTTGGCAATCGCACTGGTTGTTGCCGCAGTCACCGATCTCAGGCGGCGTCAGATCGACAACTGGCTGAACGGCGCGATCGTGCTGGGCGCGCCGCTGTTCTGGTGGTCGTCAGGCTATGCGCTCTGGCCGGACGTGGCCATGCAGTTCGGCGTGGCGGTGGCGGCTTTCGTGGTGCTGGCCGTCCTGTTCGCCCTGCGCATGATGGGTGGCGGCGACGTCAAGCTGCTCACCGCTCTCGCGCTGTGGATCGAGCCGACCTGGTTCCTCAGGCTTCTGATCGTGATGGCGCTGGCGGGCGGTGTGCTCACCGTGGTGCTGGGCGTGCGCCACGTGATGAAACGGCGGCGCGACAAGCTGGCCGTGCCTTACGGCGTGGCCATTTCCGCGGCCGGCCTGTGGGTACTGGGCACGCACTACCTGCCGCTGGCGGGCGCCAGTCTCGGAACGGGGTGAACCCGATTTTAACCAGTCACGGATTAACGACACAAACTACACCTGCCCGCAACTGCCGGGCTGAACAGGGGGCTTGAATAGCCATGGACAGGAAAAAGCTGGTTCTGCTGCTGGGGGCACTGGTCATCGCGATCGGTACGGCGCTCATCGCGCGGAGCATGTTCGCCGGGGCAGCGACCCCGCAGGCCGAGGCAGTGCCGCAGAAGCCGGTGGGACCCAAGGTGCTGGTGTCGAACCGTGCCCTGCCAGTCGGCACGATCATCACCGCCGATGCGATCGGTTTCCAGCAATGGCCGGAAGAGCTGGTGCAGGATGCCTATTTCATCGACGGCGAATCCGACATCAGCAAGCTGATCGGCACCGTTGTCCGCTTTCCCATTACCGCAGGCGAGCCGGTAACCCAGGGCTCGCTGGTGGCCCCTGGCGACCGCGGCTTCCTGGCCGCAGCGCTCGGCCCCGGGATGCGCGCCGTCACGGTGCCTGTGTCGGCCAAGACCGGCGTTGCCGGGTTTGTCTTCCCGGGTGACCGGGTCGACCTCGTCCTGACTCAGACGGTCAAGGGCGACGGCGGCAGCGAAGGGCTCAAGGCTTCCGAAACCATCCTGCGCAACCTGCGGGTCCTGGCAACCGACCAGTCGACCGAAAGCACCTCGGACGAACAGGGCCGCACCGTGGTCCGTGCATTCCGCACCGTGACGCTCGAAGTGACCCCGAAGATCGCGGAGAAGGTCGCAGTCGCGCAGACCATCGGAACGCTCAGCCTGTCGCTGCGCTCGATCTCCGACAACCAGAGCGAGCTGGAGCGGGCCATCGCATCGGGCGACGTGAAGATCCCCGACAATGCCACGCCTGAACAGGAAGAGAAGCTGCTGCGCCAGGCCATGGCCCGCCCGATCGACAAGGGTGCCAGCTTCGTGACCGGCGGCGACGTATCGCGCTTCCAGCGCACCTCGATGCCGCCGCAGCGCCAGACCGGATCGGCTCCGGCACCGGAAATGGCCGTGTCCGGCGCACCAGCGGCCCAGCCGACCGTGCCCAAGGGCCCGACCGTGCGGGTTACCCGCGGCAAGATTACCACTGAAGAAGCCATCGGCAAGACCGGCGGCGGACGCTGAGGGGGGAACCATGAGCAACCACACCAACAGCTTCCGCACCGAACCGGCCCGTAACGGCCAATCGAAGGGCAAGAGCATGAAATATCGCCTGACCACCACCGCGCTGCTTGCCAGCCTCGCCCTGGCCCCGCTGGCCTCGGTCGGCACCGGCGCGGCCTTTGCCCAGGCGGTTGTCAAACCGGCCCAGACGATTGTCCTTTCGATCGGGCGCGGCGAGCTGATCAGCGTGCCCGGCAACATGGCCGACGTCTTCATCGCCAACGACGGCATCGCCGACGTGCAGGTGAAATCGTCCCGCCAGCTCTATGTCTTCGGCAAGACCGGCGGCGAGACGACCGTCTATGCGAGCAACGCTGCCGGCGACATTGTCTGGTCAGCCAATGTCCGCGTGGGCAACAACATCGGCAGCGTCGATCAGATGCTGGCGCTGGCCATGCCGGAAGCGAAGATCGCGGTCTCGACCATGGGCACCAACACAGTGCTGCTGACCGGCATCATCGCCGCACCGGAAGATGCGGCTGAAGCCGAGCGCCTGGTCCAGGCCTTCGTCGGTGAAGAGACGAACGTGATCAGCCGCCTGAAGATGGCGACCCCGCTGCAGGTCAACCTGCAGGTGCGCTTCGCTGAAGTCAGCCGCTCGCTGGTTCGCGAGATCGGCACCAACCTGACCACGATTGACGGTAGCAGCGGAATTCAGTTCGGGGTCGGCCAGGGCCGCACCGGCTTCTCTTCGACGTTTCGTCCCGGCACCGCCACTGGCGTAGGCAACCAGGTGCGTGTCCTGGTTCCGGACATCAACAACCCCGGCCAGTTTGTCGAAGTGCCCGGCACGTCCGTCAATCCAATCGTTGGCGGAACCACCCTGGGTCTAGCCACCAAGTTCCTTGGCCTTGACCTGCTCGGCGCGCTGGACCTGGGCGAGCAGAACGGCCTGGTTACCACTCTGTCGCAGCCCAACCTCACTGCCCTTTCGGGCGAAACGGCCGAATTCCTGGCCGGCGGCGAATTCCCGATCCCGATCAGCCAGGGCCTCGGCACCACGGCGATCGAGTATCGCAAGTTTGGGGTCAGCCTGGCCTACACGCCGGTGGTGCTGTCGAACGGACGGATTTCCATCCGCGTGCGCCCGGAAGTCTCCGAATTGTCGAGTCAGGGTGCGGTTACCCTGAACGGCTTCCAGATCCCGGCCCTGACCATCCGCCGGGCGGAAACCACCGTGGAGCTGGGCTCCGGCCAGAGCTTCATGATTGCCGGCCTGATGAGCAGCAACGCGCAGAGCACGATCGACAAGGCACCCGGCGCGGGCGACGTGCCGATCCTGGGCAACCTGTTCCGCTCGCGCTCGTTCCGGAAGGGCGAAACCGAGCTGGTGATCGTGGTGACCCCCTATCTGGTCAATCCGGTCAGCGACGGCGACATCAAGCTGCCGACTGACGGTTTCCACGCCGCCAGCGAGCTCGAAAGCCTGCTCGGCTTCCGCGACAATGCCGGCAAGAGCGGCGAAAGCCGGCCGATGCCAAGCGCACAGGACCGCGATGGCACGCCTCCGGCCGTCTCCCGGATCGATCCGGCAGCGGTGCTGCCCGGCGCACAGTCTGCCGAGCCGAAGCGTTCCGCCGACCGGAAACCGAAGAACAAGGGCAGCGAGGGCAAGGACGTCGCTGTCGCCCCCGGCTTCAGCCTCTAACGAGAAAGGTGATCACGATGCCCAAGGCACTCAATCGCAAACTGGCAACCGCAATCGCCGTCTCGCTCGGGCTGTCGCTCTCGGCGTGTGGCGGAATGCCGACGAACCGCAGCCTCAATTCCACCAAGCAACCGGTGGTCGAGCGGACCAACTACACTCTCGATGTCCGCACCAGCGGCAACGGCCTCGCAATCCCCGAGCAGCAAAGGCTGGCCGGCTGGTTCGAGGCAATGGACCTGCGCTACGGCGACCGGGTTTCGATCGACGACCCGACCATGAGCGGGGCAACCCGTGATGCGATCGCGCAGATGGCGGCCCGCCACGGCATCCTGGTGAGCGAAGGGGCTCCGGTGACCCCGGGCTACGTCAACCCGGGCACGGCGCGCGTCGTGCTGACCCGCTCGACCGCCTATGTGCCGGGCTGTCCCGACTGGTCGGCCCAGTCCGACATGAATTACAACAACGCGACTTCGCCCGGCTACGGATGCGCCATCAACGGCAACCTCGCCGCGATGGTCGCCAATCCGGAAGACCTGATCAAGGGCCAGTCCGGTTCCGGCGAAACGGTCGTGGCCACGTCGAACAAGGCGATTGGCAGTTACCGCGATCAGAAGCCGACCGGCGAAGGCGGCCTCAAGCAGACGTCGTCCGGCGAATAAGGGGAAAGTCGATGAACGCACCTTGGAAACCGAACGGGAACCGCGATCCCTTTGCCGCCTTCATCTGCGACGAGGCCGCGCTGGACGTGCTGCGCCCGGTCGTGATCGAGATGGGCTGGGCACCGGAAAAATGCGCCAAAGGCGGGCTGCGCAATGCCGTGCAGTCTCTCTCCGTTGCCGCGAGCCCCAATATCCTGATGGTCGACCTGTCCGAAAGCGGCGATCCGCTCAGCGACATCAACGGCCTGGCGGAAGTCTGCGAACCCGGCACCGTGGTGATCGCCATCGGCCAGGTCAACGACGTGCGCCTTTACCGCGACCTGCTCGGCTCGGGCATCCATGACTATCTGCTCAGTTGCGGGATTCACTGACGCAGGCGCAGGCCGTGTTCATGGCGCCGCGCGCCAACGATGGTGCCACCACGCGCCGCCACATCACCTCGGCGGTGATCGGCACCCGCGGCGGGGTCGGCGCGTCGACATTGGCAACGTCGCTTGCCTGGGCCTTCAGCAGCGATCACAAGCTGCCGACGGCGCTGCTTGATCTTGACGTCCACTTCGGCACGGGCGCGCTGGCGCTCGATCTGGAGCCGGGCCGCGGGCTGACCGACGCGATCGATAATCCCAGCCGCATCGACGGCCTGTTCATCGAGCGCGCCATGATCCGCGCCAACGAGAACCTCGCCATCCTTTCGGCCGAGGCCCCGATCAACGCGCCCCTTATGACCGACGGATCGGCATTCGTGCAGCTGGAGGAAGAGTTCCGCCAGGCGTTCGAGATGACGGTGATTGACCTGCCGCGCAATATGCTGGTCAACTTCCCCCACCTGTTCGCAGACGTGAACGTGGTGGTGCTGGCGGCCGAAATGACACTCGCCTCGGCGCGTGACACGATCCGCATCCTGTCGTGGCTGAAAGCCAATGCGGCGCACGCCCAGCCGATGGTGGTGGTCAACAAGGCGCAGACCGGGGCTGGTGAAATCAGCAAGGCCGATTTCGAAGCCTCGATCGAACGCTCGATCGACTTCACTGTCCCCTACGATTTCAAGGCAGCATCCAACGCCGCCAAGCTGGGCCAGACATTCCTTGAAGCCAACCGCTCATCCAAGGCCAGTTCGGTCATCCGGCAGCTTGCCGAACGGATCATGGGTGTGAGCGAGGAACAGGCCGACGCTGCGGTTCCTGCGGCCAAGAAGTCCCTCCTGGGCAGTTTCGACCTCAAGTCGCTGCTGGCCAAGAAGGACAAGAAGGCTGCTGTCACCCAGCCGGCACAGTGAGCAATCCGGCCACGGCCCCTTGCGGGCTGACCGGCCAAACCGATGACGTGACAAGGAAAGGCGGGACAAGGGCATGAGCATTTTCCAGCTCCTGCTGTTTGCAGGCGGACTGATGGCAGTGCTTGCGATCGGCTACGCGCTGCTGAACGGCCCTTCACCGGCCAAGGAAAGCCAGCGCCGCCTCAGCCAGCTGCGTTATCGCCATTCGGAAAGCACCGACGCCAAGGTCGAATCGCAGCTCAAGAAAGCGATTGCCGCGCGCAAGCCGACCATGCACCGGATCGCCGGATCGGAATCGCGCATCGCGGCCCTCGCAATCCGGCTGGACCGGACCGGCAAGAAATGGACCGTGTCGCAATATGCCTATGCCTCGCTCGGCGTGGGTCTGGGCGTGGCCGTGCTCATCTTCCTGCGCTCGGGTGCGCCGCTCCTGGCGCTGGGCGTTGGCCTGGTCGTCGGCGGCGGTTTGCCGCACATGGTGGTCAATCACTTCATCAAGAAGCGGACGGGGGACTTCAACGCCAAGTTCCCGGACGCGATCGAACTGCTGGTGCGCGGCCTGCGCTCGGGCCTGCCCGTGACCGAGACCCTGACCGTCGTTGCCCAGGAAGTGCCCGGCCCGGTCGGGATCGAATTCAAGGGCGTGGTCGAGCGGATCAAGATCGGCCGGACGATGGAGGAGTCCCTCCAGGAAACCGCCGACCGCCTCAACATCCCTGAATTCAACTTCTTCTGCATCACGCTGGCCATTCAGCGCGAGACGGGCGGCAACCTGGCCGAAACCCTCTCCAACCTGGCCGACGTGTTGCGCAAGCGTGCGCAGATGAAGCTCAAGATCCGGGCGATGAGCTCGGAATCAAAAGCCTCGGCCTATATCGTCGGCTCGCTGCCTTTCATCGTCTTCGGCATGATCTGGTGGATCAACCCCAGCTACGTTGGCGGCTTTTTCGTGGACGACCGCCTGATTGTCGCCGGGCTCGGCGGCATGGTGTGGATGAGCATCGGGGCCTTCATCATGGCCAAGATGGTCAGTTTCGAGATCTGAGCAGGGACCGCGCGCAATGTTGAACCAGCAATCCGGCCCTACCCTTCTCGGCTTCGATGTCGTGCTGGTCGGCACGATCATGGCCGGTGTCGCCGCGCTTGCGGTGATGATGGCGATCTATGCCGCCGTGACCGTGCGCGACCCGATGGCCAAGCGCGTCAAGGCGCTGACTGACCGGCGCGAGGAACTGAAGCAGGGCATCGTCAAGAGCACCTCCCGCAAGCGCCAGAGCCTGGTCCGCAAGTCGGAAGGCACTGAGCGGATGAAAGACACGCTGGAGAGCATGAAGGTGCTCCAGCAAAGCCAGATCAAGGACATCCAGCAGAAGCTGGCCCATGCCGGCTACCGCAACCGTGAACTGGCGGTCTTCGTTATCGCGGCCCGGATTGTGCTGCCGATCGTGCTCGGCGCGCTGGGCTTCCTGGTTATCTACGTGATCGACTATTTTCCGGACTGGGGCGGGATGAAGCGGGTCTCGGGCATGGGGGCCATGCTGTTTGCGGGCTACAAGGGCCCGGAAATGTTCCTCAAGAACAAGTCGAACAAGCGGGTCGACGCGATCCGCAAGGGCCTGCCCGACGCGCTCGACCTGCTGGTGATCTGCGCCGAGGCCGGTCTGACCGTCGACGCTGCGTTCAACCGCGTGGCGAAGGAACTGGGCCGGGCCTATCCGGAACTGGGCGACGAATTCGCCCTCACCGCAATCGAACTGTCCTTCCTGTCGGAACGCAAGATGGCGTTCGACAACCTCGCCTACCGCGTCGATCTCGATGCAGTGCGCGGCGTGGTGACCACCATGATCCAGACGGAGCGCTACGGCACGCCGCTGGCCTCGGCGCTCCGGGTACTGTCCGCCGAATTCCGCAACGAGCGCATGATGCGCGCCGAAGAGAAGGCTGCCCGTCTGCCCGCGATCATGACCGTGCCGCTGATCCTGTTCATCCTGCCGGTGCTGTTCATCGTCATCCTTGGCCCGGCGGCCTGTTCGATTGCCGACGCCTTCGCCGACGACGGTCCGGCCAAGGCAGGGTAATCACCCGGCCAGTCTGCCGACAACCGATCCCGCCTCCGGTCAGCCGGCGGCGGGATCGTGCTTTGCGGCTTCCGCCAGGACAGCGGCCAGCAGGCGCGAGAAGGTGGCCCGTTCATCCGGAGCGAGCGTGGCGAACAGCCGCTGCTCCATCTCCAGCGCCAGCGGCATGATCCGGCCGTAGATGGCAGCCCCCGCGTCCGTCAGCGCAAGGTGGTGCGAGCGTCCGTCACGCGCGTTGGGTTCCCGCGCCAGCAGACCGCGCGCCTCCAGCGCCTTGCACGCCCGGTTGACCGCAACCTTGTCCATCACGGTCGCCTCGGTCAGTTCACGCTGAGTCAGAGCACCCCGATCACCGAGAACCGCCATCACCCGCCATTCGGGTATCTTGAGGCCGAACCGGGCGCGATAGACCTCTGCGATACTGTTGCTGACCGCGTTGGACGCGATCGACAGCTGGTAGGGCAGGAAGTCGGCCAGCCGCAGCACGGCCTCGCGTGAGTCAGTCATGGGTCGTTTCTACGGCAACCGGTTGCGCTGGCAAGGGGTCTGGCCCGGTCCGGTCAGGCGTAGCCCGGCTCGTCCCACCAGGGGTAGAAGTCGGGCATGTCGCCGCTGACCGTATCCGGATAGACCGGCGCGCGCTTCTCGAGGAAGCTGGCGATGCCCTCCCTCGCGTCGGCGCTGCGGCTGAGGCGGTAGATCGAGCGGCTGTCGATCCGGTGCGCCATCATCGGGTGCTCGGTCGCGGCCAGCCGCCACAGCATGGCGCGGGTCATGCTGACCGACACCGCCGAGGTGTTGTCGGCAATCTCGCGCGCAATCGCGCGCGCGGCATCCATCAGTTCGGCCTGCGGGTGGACCGAGCGCACCAGCCCCCGGTCAAGCGCCTCCTGGGCATCGAAGATGCGGCCCGTCATGCACCATTCGAGTGCTGTCTGGAGCCCCACGGCGCGCGGCAGGAACCAGCTTGAGCACGCCTCCGGCACGATCCCGCGCCGGGCGAACACGAACCCGAACCGGGCATTGTCGCTGGCCAGCCGGATGTCGAACGGCAGCTGCATGGTCGCGCCCACGCCCACGGCCACCCCGTTGCAGGCCCCGATCAGGGGCTTCTTCGAGTTGAACAGCCGCAGCGTCAGCCGCCCGCCGCCATCGCGCACCCGCTCGTCGGACAGGTCGCTGACCGGGTTGGGATCGGAGAACACGTGCCCGCCGCCTTCCGGGGTCAGGTCCGCCCCGGCGCAGAACGCCCGCTCCCCATGCCCGGTCACGATCACCGCGCGCACGCTGTCATCGGTGTCGGTATCGTCCAGCGCGGCGCAGATCTCGTTCATCATCGTACCGGTGAAGGCGTTCATCTTCTCCGGCCGGTAGAGCGTCAGCGTGGCGATACCGTCGGCCTTGTCGAGCCTGATCTGGGTGAAGTCGGTCATGGAAGCTCCCCTCCGTTGGCCATGCTGCAACGAGACATGGACCACATGTTACACTGTCCTGGCACAAAAAAATCCGCCGCTCCCGATCCGCAAACTGGCGTTGCGGAAAGGAAGCGGCGGATCGTCATTCAGCAATCCTAGCGGCACTGGCACCGGGTAGGAAAATCAATTCGCGCACCTCAGCGCGGGGCCATCCTGATGGCCCCGTCGAGGCGCACGTCCTCGCCGTTGAAATAGCCGTTCTCGATCATCGCCAGCGCCAGCTTGGCGTATTCGGTCGGCTCGCCCAGGCGCTTGGGGAACGGCACCGAGGCACCCAGCGCATCGCGCACGTTCTGCGGCGCGCCTTGCAGCAGCGGGGTATCGAAGATGCCGGGCAGGATGGTGTTGATGCGGATCGCCTCGCTGGCAAGATCGCGCGCAATCGGCAGGGTCATGCCGACGACACCGGCCTTCGATGCAGAATAGGCGACCTGGCCCATCTGGCCGTCTTCCGCCGCAACCGAGGCGGTGTTGACGATCGCGCCGCGATCTCCGTCTTCCTGCGGGTCCAGCGTCATCATCCCGGCAGCCGACATGGCGATGCAGCGGAACGTGCCGACCAGGTTGATCTGGATCAGCCAGTCAAACGCGGCGGGCGGATAGAACGCAATCGAGCCATCGTCCTTCTTGCGGCTGGCGGTCTTCATCGCTGCGCCGGTGCCGGCGCAGTTGACCAGGATCCGTTCCTGCCCGTGGGCTTCGCGCGCCTTGGCGAAACCGGCGGCCACGCTTTCGTCGCTGGTCACATTGACTTCGCAGAACACGCCGCCGATTTCCTCGGCCATGGCCTTGCCCTTTTCTTCCTGCAGGTCGAAAATCGCGACCTTCACGCCCTTGGCAGCCAGCGCGCGGGCGGTGGCGGCACCAAGGCCGGACGCGCCGCCGGTGACGACCGCGGCAACAGTGTTATCGAGCTTCATCGGGTAGTCCTTTCAGGATTGAAAATCAGAGCGCCTCGACGATGGTGACGTTGGCGACACCGCCACCTTCGCACATCGTCTGCAGGCCATACTTCTTGCCGCGCGCGCGGAGCGCGTGAACCAGGGTCGCCATCAGCTTGGTCCCGCTCGCGCCGAGCGGATGGCCCAGGGCAATCGCGCCGCCGTTGACGTTGAGCCGCTCCGGATCAGCACCGGTATGCTTGAGCCATGCGAGCGGCACTGAAGCGAACGCCTCGTTGACTTCGAACAGGTCGATCTGGTCGATCGTCATGCCGGCCCGCTGCAGCGCCCGGTCGGTCGCGAACAGCGGCTCTTCCAGCATGATGACCGGATCGCCGGCGGTGACCGTAAGGTTGTGGATGCGGGCCAGCGGGGTCAGCCCGTGTGACTTGAGCGCGGCTTCGGACACCACCAGCACCGCGCTGGAGCCGTCGCAGATCTGGCTCGAGCTGGCTGCAGTCAGGGTGCCTTCGGGGTTAAGCAGCTTGACGCCGGAAATGCTTTCCAGCGTGGCATCGAAGCGGATGCCTTCATCCACCGTGTGCATCTGCAGGCCTTCAGGCGTTTCCACCTCGACCGGCACGATCTCGCCCTCGAACGCGCCCGCCCGGGTTGCGGCAATCGCCTTTTCGTGGCTCGACAACGCGAACCGGTCAAGATCATCCTTGGTGAAGCCGTGCTTCTTCACGATCATCTCGGCGCCCATGAACTGGGACCATTGGATGCCGGGGTACTTTTCCTCCAGCCCGGGCGACTTGTAGTGCCCCAGCCCTTCCTTCATGTGGAACATGGCGTTGGTGCCCATCGGCACGCGGCTCATGCTTTCCACGCCAGACGCGATCACCACGTCCTGCACCCCGCTCATCACCGCCTGGGCAGCAAACTGGATCGCCTGCTGGCTCGATCCGCACTGGCGGTCGATGGTTACGGCGGGGGTCGATTGGGGCAGCAGCTTACTGGCAAGAACCGCATTGCGGCCGACCTGCATGGCCTGCTCGCCCGCCTGGGTGACACAGCCCATGATGACGTCGTCAACCGCCTTGGGATCGATGCCCGAGCGCGCGACGATCGCATCGAGCGACCGGGCCGCCAGATCGACCGGGTGCACCCCGGCCAGCTTGCCGCCACGGCGGCCGCCAGCGGTCCGCACTGCTTCAACAATATACGCTGTTGCCATCCTGCACTCTCCCACGGGTTTCGATTTGCCACCCGCCTAAGGTGACCTTACGTTTGCGTCAACTGACATTGTTGGGATGGGGCTGGCGCGCAGAACCATGCCGCCGCCCATGGGTGCCGATGTGGACTGCCGCACCCTTCAAGGCCCGCCACAAATGACTGTGTCCTTGACGCCACAGTGCGCCGGGCTTCCTCGGCAGGAACCGACAATCTCTTTGCAATGGCGCGCCATTTAAGGTGTTAGCCACCATCCAGCGCGTCGTATCCGTACGATTTCCTGTGGGATATCGCACGTGAACAGGCCGGAAATCCCGACGGGTGCTTGCCGCCCCGGGGTCGATGAAAAAAGTCTATAAAGAGGACTTAGCAATGAAACTCCAGAATCAACTGAAACTTGCCGCCGCACCGGTTGCGCTGAGCCTTGCGCTTATGGCGCAGCCGGCTTTCGCTCAGGACGCTGCCGCCGAAGAGGCTGCCGAAGAGGCTGCGCCCGCACCGGCCATCGTCGTGACCGGGTCGCGCATTTCCAACTCCAACCTCGAGCTGTCGAGCCCGGTGAGCGTTGTCAGCAGCGACGACCTTGAGCTTGCACAGACGAACGTCGCGGAAGAATTCCTGCGCGAACTGCCCTCGGCTGTTCCCAGCATCGGTTCGGCCGTCAACAACGGCAACGGCGGCGCCAGCTTCGTCAACCTTCGCGGCATCGGTTCGAACCGCAACCTCGTGCTGCTTGACGGTCGCCGCTTCACCCCGGCCGACACGACCGGCCGCGTCGACCTCAACAACATCCCGCTGGCGATCATCGAGCGCACGGAAATCCTGACCGGCGGCGCGACCACCACTTACGGTGCGGACGCGATCGGCGGCGTTGTGAACTTCATCACCAAGCGTGACTTCGCCGGTGTCGAAGCAACTGCCTCGCAGCAGATCACCGAGCAGGGTGACGGCAGCGTCTTCCGCGCCGACGTGACCATCGGTGCCAACTTCGATGACGGCCGCGGTAACGCTGTTCTCAGCGTCGGTTACCAGGATCAGGACGCCGTCTTCCAGGGCGCCCGTGACTTCTCGCTGTTCAATGTCGGTTCCTTCAGCGGCGCAGCCGGCGGCTCGTCCGCAGCTGTTCCGTCTGTGATTGTCGGCGGCGGCGCCACCGGCCAGATCAATCCGGAAGGCACCGATGTCGTTCCGGACACGATCTACGACTTCTACAACTTCAACCCCTCGAACATCTTCCAGACCCCGTTCAAGCGGTACAACATCTACAGCGCCGCACACTACGAAGTGACGGACGATGTGGAAGTGTTCACCCAGGCCGTGTTCTCGAAGCAGACCGTTTCGACGATCATCGCCCCGGGCGGTTCGTTCTTCAACACCTACGCGGTGCCGCTGTCGAACCCGTTCATCCCCAACGCGATCCTCCAGCGCCTCTGCACCGGCGCAGGGCTTGATGCTGCCGGTTGCGCCGCTGCAGCCTCTGCCGATGGCCCGAACGCTGCCGGCTATCGCGAAGTGAACATCCAGGTGCGTCGCCGCTCGGTGGAAGCCGGTCCGCGTACGTCTGACTTCACCACCACCCTGTTCAACATCACGGGCGGCCTGCGCGGCAGCCTGACCGACAACGTGAACTGGGAAGTCTCGGGCACCTACGGCGAAAGCGAGCAGATGCAGCGCCAGGGCGGTTTCGCCCGCTTCAGCCGCCTGCAGAACTCGTTGCGTTCGTCCAGCCCCGACGCTTGCGACAGCGGCGCTTCCGGATGCGTTCCGATCAACCTGTTCGGCCCGGCCGGCACCATCACGCAGCCGATGATCGACTACGTGTTCAGCCAGCAGCAGCTGGTCATCACCGGCGCCAAGCTGCAGCAGGTTCAGGGCATCGTGAACGGTGACCTCGGCTTCGGCATCTCGGACAGCCCGATCGGCTTCGCTGTCGGCGCCGAGTACCGCAAGTACAGCGCGACCCAGCAGTCGGATGACGCCTCCAAGACCCCCGGCGAAGTTGTCGGCGGCGGCGGTGCGGCCCCGGACATCAACGGTTCGTACGACGTCAAGGACGCGTTCGGCGAACTCGTGATCCCGATCATCGAAGATTCGATCTTCCGTGAACTCACGCTTGAACTGGGTGCCCGTTATTCGGACTACTCGACCTCGGGCAGCGAATTCACCTGGAAGGCCGGCGGTACTTTCTCGCCGGTCGATGCGATCTCGATCCGCGGCAACTACCAGCGTTCCTCGCGTGCACCGAACATCGGCGAACTGTTCACTCCGGTCACCACCGGTCTGGATAACCTTGCTGTCGATCCGTGCGCCGGGGCTGCTCCGGTTGGTAACACCGCGCTTCGCTCGGCTTGCGTATCGCAGATCGTCCGCGGCGGTGCTTCGCAGGCCCAGGCAGAAGCCTTCATCGGCTCGATCCTGCAGCCGGCAGCTGGCCAGATCAACGTGACCGGGGGCGGCAACCCGAACCTCGGCGTTGAAAAGGCAACCACCTGGACCATCGGTGCGGTCATCGAACCGATGCCCAACCTGTCGCTCACCGTCGATTACTTCAACATCAAGCTGACCGACGCGATCACCTCGCCGGCAATCAGCGACGTGACCGACGGCTGCTACGACTCGCCGACCGCAGACAATCCGTTCTGTGCCCTGATTTCGCGCAACCCGACCACGGGCGGCCTGGACGGTGCACCGAACGAAGTGCTCGGCCTGCTGCTCAACCTGTCGAACCTTGGCACGATCAAGACCGACGGTATTGACGCAAGCCTGCGGTACCGGACCGGTCTCACCGACACGATCGGCTTCCGCTTCTCGACCGATGCGACCTACACGTTCAAGAACGAGTTCGAAGCTACCCCGGGTTCGGGCTTCCGCGATTGCGTCGGCCTCTATTCGGTCAACTGCGCTTCGATCCAGCCGAAGTTCGTTGCCAACACCCGTGCGACCTTCACGTTCAACGACGTGCTCGATCTCTCGGTGGCATGGCGCTACATGGACGGCGTGAACTACGAGTTCGGCAATGCCTTCTCGGGCACGCTGCCGGCTTCTGTTGGTCCGATCGCAGGCCAGCAGGTCAACTTCAACGAGATCTCGGCCTACAACTACTTCGATCTGAGCGCCCGCTGGGCTGCGACGGAGAACTTCGAGTTCCTCCTGACCGTCCAGAACCTGTTCGACAAGGATCCGCCGCTGGTGGGTTCGGACATCGGTTCGACCGCGTTCAACTCGGGCAACACCTACCCGTCGTCGTATGACGCACTGGGCCGCCGCTATGCGGCTGCGGTGAAGCTCCGCTTCTAAAGCGGGCTTCGGCCAATAAAGAGGGGGCGGTGCGAAAGCATCGCCCCTTTTTATTTGCCCCCTCCCCGGCTATGCTGCCCCGAAGGAGGAATGGATGATGAAACGAACGATCGGCACCGGCACATTTGCCCTGGCTCTCATGCTTTCGGTTCAGGCCGGCTTTGCACAAGACCAGCAACCCCGCGCCGCCGAACCTCCCAAGACGGCAAAAATCGAGGACAAGAAGCATCCCGATTACATGCGCTGCAAGACGGAATCGGTGATCGGATCGCGGGCCAAAACCCGCAAGGTCTGCCTGACCAACCGCCAGTGGGCCGAAGTTGAACGCGATAGCAGTTCGCTCGCCAACCGGATGGTCGAGGACAATCGCAGCCGTCCGGGCGGAAATTAGGCCTCACGCGATGTCGATGTGCCATCTCTTGCTGCGCACACTGGCTCCTCACGACGCCCGCAGCGCCTCGTGAACACCACACCCCCACCAGGAGCAGCGCAATGATGGACAGCGGAACATTTCGGATCGCAGCAGCTCTCGCGGGGCTCATCCTGCTGCCAGTCGCAGCACCAGCCATTGCTCAGGATGCTCCGCAAACCTCGGATTACCTGGAACGTCTGAAGGGCTGCCAGACCACCACTGACCCCGCTGCCCGGCTGGAATGCTATGACAGCACCGTCAGCAACCTGGTGGCGG
>NCJP01000029.1 GCA_002278985.1 Erythrobacter sp. 34-65-8 | reverse complement strand
TGCAGTCATCCCGTCAACCGCCAATCAGCCGGGCCGCCAGGCGGTACCACTCGGCCAGCGCTGGCGGAATATAGACGCCCATCATCAGCACGATCCCCAGGTGGATGAATACCGGAACCAGCGCCGGCGAGTGCGGCAGCGGTTGCGCATCGGTATCGCCATACACCATCGGCTGCAGGCGACTGAAGATTGCGCCGAAGGCGACCGCCAGGGCGATCAGTGCCGATCCGGCCTGCTCCAGCGCGCCCGCTCGCTGCGCCCGCCCATCCTGCGTCCGCGCGCGGGCAAGTGCCGCAATGGCACGTTCCAGGCATAGCCGGGTCAGCCCGGCCCCGTCGCTTCCTTCGATCCGGGCGTCGAGATCGACCCGGCGATAGGCCGTGGCGGGATCATCCAGCAAGGCCAGCATGTCACTGGCTCCTTGCCGTCCACATGTCGATCTGCGTGCGCAGGAACGACAGGGTCGAATTGGAGGATGCGACGCGGGTATCGGCCGAGACGAATTCGCGCGTCATCCGTTCGCGCAGGCGTTCCTGCTGCTCGGCGATCTTGTCGAGCGCATCGGCGTTGCGCTGAAGCTGCGCGCTGTAGCGCGCTTCGGAGCCTGCCAGAGAGCCCGGATCCGCGCGTGAGGAGGCGGTGCGGGCCAGCCGGTCGACCGTTGCAAACACGCCGAACAGCCCGGTGGTGAACATCGCCGCAGCGCCCTGCGGGCTCTCGGTCAGCGTTCGGTTCAGGCGGTCGCTGTCCAGCCGGAAACTGCCATCGCGGTTGAGCGAAAGGCCAAGGTCTCCCAACGTGCGCGGCTCGCCAGTGGCGGCGTTGGGCATGACCACTGCGGCCGAGAGGGAGGCAAAGGCACTGCGCAAGGCCCGCAGGCCGGGGTCGGACCCAAGGTCGCCCGCCTGCGGATCGCCCAGAGCGCGGACCTGCCCGGCGATATCGTTCAGGGCGGCGACGAGATCCCCCATCACTCCGGCCACTTGGCCGCTGCGGTCAGCAAAGCCGACCGTGGTCGGCGCGCCGGTGTTTGTCCCGCGCAGGTCGAGCTGGATGCCGGCGGGAAGATTGGTCACCCGGTTGGTCGGGCTGGTCATCGCCACGGTATCGAGCAGGAAGGCGGCATCCTGCGCGCCCTGGCGCAATTGCCCGCTATCCGAAGCAGGGTTCCAGCCAAGGCCGTCGAGCGGCCCGGCGCTGCCGGCGTTGGTCACTTCGACGATGAAGCCGCTTGCGCCGCCTTCACCGCCCTTGAGCACCAGTTCGGGGCCATTGGTCCCGTTGGCGACATAGGCGCTGACCCCGGCATTGGCCGCAGTGATGCGCGCGGCGACTTGCTCCAGCGTTTCGCCTGCCGCCACCGTGAATTCCAGCGGGTTCCGGCCGCTGTCAGCCGTGAAGCCTCCATCGGCCACCGAGCCGAAGCGTATCGTCAGCGCGCCCTCACCAACCGGGTCTGCGGCGCTGGCCGGGCCGGGCAAGGCCAGCACCTGGCCCTGGGCCAGCCGTGTCACTTCCAGGCTGTAGCTGCCGCGTGGGCTTGCTCCCGGCGCGACCGAGACTCCGGCCACTGCCGGGCTGCCGATCGTCGCCAGCGGGGAAAGATCGCCGGTGCGGATCCGCTCGCCCAGCGCCGAGGCAAGCTGGCTGAACTGCCCGCGCAACTGGGCAGCGGCAGAAACGCGCGCTTCGAGCTGCTCGTTGCGGGATTCGAGCCGCGCAATCTGGGTGGCATAGCGGGCTTCGGCCAGATCACTGGCGAGCTTGACCATATCGACCCCGCTGCCGCCGCCGAGGCGCGAGACCAGTGAGGATGTGCTGCTATCCATGCCGGGTAGAACGTCCTGCGCCCATGCGGGTTAACCCCCGGCCGGCCGGCCTTCGGCATCGAACCGCAGGGTGAGCGGTACTTCCACCTGCGGACTCGGCGGATGGTCTCCGCGCTTCAGTGCCATCACGAAAGCCACCAGCGCGGCGATGGCCACATAGAGCTCCTCCCGGATCACCTGGTTCTCGCGCGTGGTGAAATAGACCGATCGCGCCAGGGCAGGATACTCCAGCACCGGCACGGCAAATTCCGCAGCGAGTTCGCGCATGGCCAGCGCCCTTTCCCCCCGCCCCTTGGCCAGCACGATGGGTGCAGGAGCCAGCGCCGGGTCATAGGCCAACGCGACGGCGAAGTGTTGCGGGTTGACCAGCACGAACTGCGCCTCGCGCACCGCTTTCGACACCCCGCCGCGGGCCATCTCACGCTGGCGCTGGCGCTGGGCGGCCCGCTGCTCGGGCGAACCTTCGGCTTCCTTGCTCTCGTCACGCATTTCCTGAAACGTCATCTTGAGCCGGTTCTGGCGCCGCACATACTGGATCGGCCAGTCTACCAGCGCGATCAGGGCAAGGCCGAAGGTCAGGATCAGCAGCAGATCGAGCCCGGCCTGCCATGCGGTGCCGAGCTGGGTTTCCAGATCGCCCCGGCCGAGCCCGAGCAACCCCGCAATCGCCCCGCTCGCCCACCACCACGCGAGCGCGCCGAGCAGGCCGATCTTGAGCAATCCCTTGCCCAGTTCGATCAGGCCCTGAACGCCGAACATCCGCTTGAGGCCTTCGAGCGGATTGATCCGCGAGGCCTTGGGCGCGAGGCTGGCACCGACCCAGCGCCCTTCGCCGAACAGCAGCTGCGAGGCGACCGTGGCCACCAGCACCACCAGCCCGATCACCAGCACCGGGGGCAGGACCGCCTTCATCGCCAGCACGACCATGGTCAGCGGGGTAAAGCGCTCCAGCTCCGCCTTGTCGAAGCTGAGGCCGGCGCGCATTGCGCCTTCCAGCCCGGCCAGCAACCATGGCCCGGTCGCCACCAGTGCAGCAAGGCCTGCCACCATGGCCACCGCCGTTGCCAGCTCTTTCGAGCGGAGCACGTCGCCCTTCTGCGTCGCATCACGCAGGCGCTTGGCGCTGGGAGCAAAGGTCTTTTCGCCGGGGGACTGCTCGCTCATGGCAGCAGTACGCCTGCAGCCTGTTCCACCGCGATGCGGGACACGTCGGCGAATTGCTCGAAAACTACTGGCAGGACTGCAATCAGAGCGGCAATGCCGGCCAGCACCCCCGCCGGAAGGCCCAGCGCAAACAGATTGAGCGACGGGGCAGACCTGCTCAGCACCCCGGTGGCGATCTGGACCAGCAGCAGGACCAGCACCACCGGAAGGGCAATGGCCGCCGCCGTTACCAGCATCTGCCCGCCGAACATCACGATGCGCTTCATGGCCTCGGCGCTCAGTGCCAGCGGACCGGGCGGTACGGCGTGATAGCTTTCCAGCAGCAGCTCGAACCACAGCAGGTGCGCGCCAAGGCCCAGGAATACGAAGATCAGCGTCAGGCTGAACATCTGACCGATCGCACCGGACTGCGAACCACTGGCCGGGTCAACCGAAGTTGCCATGGCCATGCCCATCGTGCCGGCGATCTGTTCGGCCGCGATCAGCGGAATGGCAAAGGCGATCTGGAGCACGAACCCGAGCGCGAAGCCGGCCACCACCTCTTGCAGCAGGGCGACCATGCCGGCCATGCTCAGCAGATCGGGCAGCGGCGGCAGGGGCATCCACTGGTGGATGAAGACCGCCAGCACGACCCCGAAGAAGGCACGCAACTGCACCGGCACGCTCATCGCCCCGAACAGCGGCGCGGCCAGCATCGCCGCCCCTGCCCGGACGGACAGGAACAGCACTTCCGGCAGCTGCTGCTCAAACAGCGCAAAGGCGATGGTGGCGGCCTGCATCAGCGCGCCAGGGTGCCGATCTGGGCGAAGATTTCACGCAGGAAGTCGCTCAGAAGGGCCATCATCGACCCGCCCATGAGCACCATGACCAGCGCGATGATTGCCAGCTTGGGGACAAAGGTGAGCGTCTGTTCGTTGACCGAGGTGGCGGCCTGGATGATCCCGACCACCAGACCGACAGCCAGCGCAGCAAGCAGGATCGGACCGGCAATCAGCGCCGTGGTCCACAGCATCTGGTCGATCAGGCCGAGCAGCGAGGCGTCGTCGTTCATCGCCTGTGCCCCCTCACCCGAAACTCATCGCGAGGCTGCCCATCAGCAACGCCCAGCCATCGACCAGCACGAACAGGAGCAGCTTGAACGGGAGGGAGACGATCGAGGGCGAGAGCATCATCATGCCCAGGCTCATCAGCACGCTGGCGACCACCAGGTCGATCACCAGGAAGGGCAGGAACAGCATGAAACCGATCTGGAACGCGGTTTCCAGCTCGCTGGTCACGAACGCCGGCAGCAGGATGGAAAACGGCACGTCGTCAGGGCTGGCGAAGGATCCCGCACCGGCGATGTCGGCGAACATGGCGAGGTTGGTCTCGCGCGTCTGGCTCATCATGAAGGCATGGAACGGCTCGGCTGCTGCAGCGATGGCCTGCTCGCCCGAAAGGGAACCTGCGGCATAAGGCTCGATCGCCAGCGCGTTCACCTGCGCGAGGGTGGGGGCCATGACGAACAGCGAGAGAAACAGGGCCAGCCCGATCAGCACCTGGTTGGGCGGGCTCTGCTGTAATCCCAGCGCCTGCCGCAGGATCGAGAGCACGATCAGGATGCGGGTAAAGCTGGTCATCATCAGCACGATCGCCGGGAGCAGCGTGAGCAGCCCCATCAGCAGCAAGATCTGCAGCGACAGCGATAGCGGCGTTGCATCGCTGGTGGGCGAGGCTGCCAGCGCCCGGTCGAGCGCCCCGCCCAAACCCGGTTGGGCCAGTGCCGCATCGGGCAGGGCCAGCGCGGCGATCACGCCAAGCAGGATCACGAGCCGGACGATCATTGCCCGTGCTCCTCAGAGGTCGGCACATCCGCCAGCCGGGTCAGCCCGTTGCGTGTGCAGCCGAGCAGGATTTCCCGCCCGCGAAACTCCACCACCGCCAGTTTCAGGCCGGGGCCGAGGAAGGTGGTTTCAACCAGCCGTGCCCGTTGCACACGCCCCGCATTGGCGCCGGTCAGTTTCTGCTGGACCCGCTGGGTCAGTTTCAGGCTGCCCCAGATCATCAGGCCCAGCAGCGGCACCAGCAGCAGCATCTTGGCAAGATACCAGCCCATCACGCAGCCTCCGACACCGGCGCATCGGTGGCGCGTCGGCCCCCAATCAGCTCCACGATCCGCAGGGCAAACCGGTTGTTCTCCGCCACGATTTCCGCCTTGGCGATGAGGCGGCCGTTGACCAGCACGTCGAGCGGCTCGTCGGTAAGGCGGTCGAGCGCCACCACCGAATCCTGCCCCAGGGCCATCACCTCGCGCAGGGCCAGCTCGGTCCGCCCGAGCTCCACGCTCAGGCTCACGGTGACCTCGCCGATGAGGCCGAGATCGGCCGGATGGTTTGTCATGTCAGGTCTCCTTGATCAGTTGATCTGCGTCAGGCGCAGCGCGACCCGCTCGTCGAGCGTGCCGACCGTACCCGCCGCAATGATGCGCTGGCCGATTGCGAGCGGAACCTCGCGGCGGATGGAAAGAGGAATGCACTGCCCCGGCTGGAGCGCAGCCAGCTGGGCGAGCGGCAGACGCAGCTCTGCCAGCACCGCGGTGAGCGGGAGCGGGATCGCACCGAACGGTTCGGCATTCGGCCCGCGCATCGTTGCGGGTGCCGGTGCGGCACTACCCCCGGCGTGGGATTCCAGCACGGCACGCATGGCGGCTTCCGGCACTGCGAGGCGCAGGCTCCACGGGTCCTGCGCCTGCTGCTCCACCGTAAAGCTCCAGCTCAGGCAGCGTTCGTTGCGGCGGAACACGCCCAACCTGCGGAAGGCGGCTTGCGAAGCGATCAGCGGCGCTTCCCCTTCCTGCCCGCACAGCCGCGCCAGGGTCTCGGCTACGGCGCAGACCAGCCGCTCGACCGACAGCACCGCCGAATTGGGCAAGGCTCTGGGAACATCGTCCTGCCGCCCGCCGCGCCCGCCAAACAGGCGGTCGGTCAGTGACAGCGCGGCGGCGTTATCGAACGAGATGACAAAGCGCGGCGCATTCCGGCCCAGGGCAACGGAAAAATGGATCGATGGCGTCGACCAGTTACTGGCCAGTTCGCCGGCGGCCATGGCTTCGGCCGGCCAGTCGGAAACCATGACCCGTGGCCCGGCGAGCAATGCCTGCAACCGCTCTGGCAGGGACAGCGCCAGTTCAGCCGCGAACTCGGCACTCGCCGCCGCCATGTCGAACGGCGCCTGCGCCCGGCCGAGCAATTCGGCGCAATGCTGCGCCGCGCGGCCCTCCGCGACAAAGTCGTGCTGCGCCTTCACTGGACGAGATACGAGCGGAAGTGGACCGCATCGACACCGCCGAAACCTTCCTGTTCGGTCAGGACGCGGTTGATCGCCTTGACGAGCCGTTCCTGAAGCCGCTTCTTGCCGGGCTCCGTGAAGGCATCTTCCTCCGGCGTGGAAGCCAGTTCAACCAGCACCGCCGAACGGATCGCCAGCTCGTGCCGCTTGAGCCACTGGAGCACGCGCCCGTCATATGTGGTGGAAACAGCCAGTGTAAGCTGGACCAGCCCGGTCGAATCCTTGAGGTTGGAGGTGAAGCCTTCCTCGAAGCTGTAATAGAGGCGGCGGTATTCACTGCCCCCTTCGCCATAGACCGGCTCGACACCGGCATCCTTGCCCTTGGTATCGGCAGGCGGCGCGTAGGGATCCTCGCCCCCCTTGGCGACCGGGCGGGGCAGATCGGGCCCGGCGTCGACGTGGCCGCCCAGCAGCCCCATGGCAAAGGCACCATACGCCCCGCCCGCACCCACCGCGAGCATGGCAACCGCGATCATCACCAGCTTCATCTTGCCGCCCGACTTGGCGGGTTGTTCATCGTTTGCCTTGGCCTTGGCCATTGCTGTTCATCCTTGCAATTGGAGGGATCAATCAGGCGAAGCGGCCCTGCCGCTCGCGGGTTTCTGCTGCGCTGTCGCTGCCGTCAGCTGAGGCTGGCGGTTCGCCGAAGGGCTGGCCTGGGCGCATGTGTGACGGGGTGCCGCGCCGGCCAGAGCTGCCGGTATCGGCCTGCCCGGCCTGCGCCGAGCCGCTGCCCTGTTCGCTGCCGCGCTGGCTGGCCTCTTGGCCGCGCTGGTGCTGTTCGCCGGGACCGGCCGAAGCCCTGTCGGCGAGCGCGGCAATCATGGCCGGGGCCAGGCCCGGATCGCGCCCGGAAACCGTAGCCCGCATATCGCCGTCGAGCTGGTCGATCCGGATCGCCACGGCACCGAATTCGGCATGGCGCAAGGTCAGGTCGCCCCGCGCACCTTTGCCGGCTTCGCGCGCCTGGGCGAGTGCTTCGACCAGTTGCTCCAGCTGGGTGCCAGCAGTCGGCTGAGGCTGGGGCGCAGGCGATTGGACCGGCACAGATGATACAGGCGATTCCCGCACCGGTGCAGCTATCGCCAGCGCCTCGACCACCCTTACGGGAACCGGCGCTGCTTCCACAGCTGGAAGGGCACCCACGGGCGCAGCCATCGGCCTGACCGGAGTTTCGCTATCGGGCTGGTGATCGTCTTCCGGCAAAAGCTGCGCTTCAGCAGGCTGCGCTTCTGCAGCAGGCGAAGCCTTCGCCATGAAGGGCGCAGGCGCCCCCGGAAGCGGAGCTTGCGCTACGGGCTCGATGGCGGGGTCCAGCGCTGATTGAAGCGGGGTCAGAAGCGCGAAAACCGGATTGAAGGCCGCAAGATCTGCTGTCACGTTTGCCTCATCCGGCAAATCCTTGCCGGTCGGCTCTGCCGCATCCGGCAATTCGCTGCCGGCCTGATCGGCCACAGGCATCTGCGCATCCATGGGCATCGATGCCATGAGCGGGGAAACATGCTCAAAAAGCGCGGCCAGCAGCTCTGGAAAGGCCTTTTGCGGCCCCTCCACAGACATGGCAGGTGCTTGCACCGGCTGGGCGGGCGGGGCTGGCGCTAGGACAGGCAGATTGAGCAAATACATCAGAAGAGCCCCCGTGGTTTCTGACTGCTATCGAGCAAGCTCCGTGCCATTTGCTGTTCATCGGCCTTGCGATCGGCGTGTTGACGGCGTTCGCGGACCCGTTCGAGGCGGCGGTCAGCCTCGGCAAAACCGGCGCGGGCCACCGTTTCCGCCGCGCTGGCACGCTCGCCCATCCGCCGCGCATCGCTCACTAGACTGGTCAGGCGGGCCTGGAAGGCCAGCGCAGCGGCCAGCCCGGCGCCGTCAAACGTGCCGCCCGCAAGCGCGTCGCCGCCTGCCAGCATCCGGCTGCGGGAGGCGATGTCCTCCATCCGGCGCTGCTCGGCGCGTGTCTCCGCCAGCCGGGCCAGGGCCTCCTGACGCTCGACCGCGTGCAGCCGTTCAAGCCGGGCCAGCAACCTGCGGGAACGCCGCAGGTCAGGCATCGGCCATGATTGCCCGCAACTGGCAGATGCTGTCCGCCAGGTCGGCCCGCTCCTGCGGTTCCTGCTGGAGGAAGGCATCGAGCGCCGGTTTCAGGGCCATCGCCCGGTCAAGCTGCGGGTCGGCCCCTGCACGATAGGCCCCCATCATCACCAGATCGCGGTTGGCGTGCCAGCTGGCCATCAGGGACCGGAACGCCCGTGCGGCAGCGCGGTGCTCCGGTGCCGCAATGGCGTCCATGACCCGGCTCAATGAGGCGGGAATGTCGATGGCGGGATAGTGTCCCTGCTGAGCCAGTTCCCGCGACAGGACCAGATGCCCGTCGAGGATGGCGCGGGCCGTATCGACCACCGGATCGGCCTGGTCATCGCCATCGGCCAGCACGGTGTAGAAGCCGGTAATGGACCCGCCACTGCCGGCTGAATTGCCCGCCCGCTCGACCAGCCGGGTAACCGCCGCCAGGGCCGACGGGGGATAGCCGCGCGCCGCGCCGGGTTCGCCGAGCAGAAAACCGATCTCCCGCGCGGCATGGGCAAGGCGCGTCAGGCTGTCGAGGATCAGGAGCACCTTGAGCCCCTGGGCGCGAAAGTGCTCTGCCACCGCGCAGGCATATTGTGCCCCGCGCAGGCGCAGGTTGGGCGCATGATCGGCCGGAACCGCGACCAGCGCGGTGCGCGATCCATGCGGCCCGGCCAGATGGCGGCGGGCGAAATCGGACACTTCGCGCGCCCGCTCCCCCACAAGGGCGATCACGGTCACGTCGGCCTGCCCCGCTTCGGCGATCATGTCGATCAGGACCGATTTGCCGACCCCGGAACCGGCCATGATGCCGACCCGCTGACCCACCCCGACCGTCGTCAGGGCATTAATCGCCCGCACCCCGCAATCGAACGGCTGCGTCACCGAGGCGCGCTCCAGCGCCCCTTCACGCTTGCCGCCCAGCGGCCAGAGCGCCTCGCACTGTGGCCGCGGCCCCCCGTCGAGCGGGCGGCCGTTGCCATCGACTGCACGGCCGAGCAGGGCTTCGCCCACCCGGACCATGCCGGGACTGCCTTCGCTGCGCACCAGCGCACCCGGGCGCAACATGGCACTGTCGCCGAGCAACATCATCAGGCTGTGACCGGCGCGGAAGCCGATCACCTCGGCAGTGCTTTCGGGCGTATCATGATCTCCGGCGATGCGGCACAGCGTGCCGACCGGCACCGGCAACCCGGCCACCTCGATCAGCCCGCCATCGCAGCGCACCACCCGCCCCAGCCGCATCGGGGCGAGGTCGAGTTTGCTGGCGGCCATGCGCCCAAGCTCGCGCTCCAGCAGGCCGATCACTGGCCGAGCGCCTCGGCAATCAGCCGCCGCCATTCTTCCGGCCCATCGGCGAGGACACCGTCCGGCCCTTCAAGGCGCAAGGCCCCGCGCGGCAGGCCCGGATCGGGCCGGATGGTCCAGCCCGCCACAGTTTCGGCCGAGAGCAAGGCAAGATCATCCGGATGGAGCTGGAGCGCCAGCGGGGCCGCAGCCTCACCCAACTGCGTCGCCAGGTCTGCGCAACGCTGCTCGAGTGCTGCCCGGTCAATCCGGGCAGGCTCGATCACCTGTTCGCACAGGGTCGCAACCGCTGTCGCCAGGGCCTGCCGCAGGGCGAGCGCGGCCTCTGCATCAAGCCGCGCAAAGGCCAGCGCCAGCCGGCCCTGCGCTGCCGCTGCGGCTTCCTGTTCCTCCCGGCATTGCACCCGCGCGTCTTCCGCGCCTCGCGCATAGGCCTCGGCCAAAGCTGCCGCCACGGTGTCCTGCTCATCCGGTTCTGCAACCGGCTCCGGCACAGTCGGCGCGCGGACCTCGTCTCGAAATCCGTGCGGCTGGCCGAGGGCGGCGATCCAGCCGGGCACCGGGTGCGGCGTTTCGTCCCGCCACAGGTCAGACAAATTCGCCATCGCCTGCCCCCAGTGCGATCTCGCCTTCGTCGCGCAGGCGGCGTGCAATTTCGATCACGGCCTTCTGGGCGGCCAGCACGTCCTTGCGCTTGACCTTGCTGAGCATCTCGATTTCGTCGCGCACGCCGTCCGCAGCGCGGCTCGACATGGCGGCGAAGAATGGCCCGCGGTCGGCCTCCTCCAGGCCCTTGAGAGCGGTGACCAGCTGGACGTTGTCGACATCGCGCAGCAAGCGGCCCATCGACTGAGTATCGAGCACGAACAGCATTTCGAAGGTCAGCATTTCAGCCTCGATCGCCTTGGAGACTTCAATCGCCGCAACCACTTCGGCTCCGTTGCGAATGCCCGACTTCTTCAGCTTCGTAG
>NCJP01000231.1 GCA_002278985.1 Erythrobacter sp. 34-65-8 | reverse complement strand
ACCGCCGCGCTGCGTCGGGACCGGGCTGTTACCTGCGATCGATTGCACGCCGATCGCGCCTGCGCCGGCCAGCGCAAGCGCTGCCAAGGCCCCCCAAATCATCCGACGCATGGCCGCTCTTCCCCGTCCGTTCACGAGTGTGAAGCTGCTACTGGCAGAATGCCATACAGCAACGGGCCGGGTGTACTGCTACACCCGGCCCGTGCCTGAATTCCGCTGAGTGGTTGGAAGCTCAGCCCTTGACGGCGGCAGCCACTTCGGCAGCGAAGTCGGTTTCTTCCTTCTCGATGCCTTCGCCGAGCTGGAAGCGGACATAGTCCTTGAGCACGATCGTGGTGCCGGCATCCTTGCCGGCCTTGGCCACGACTTCGGCAATCGGGGTTTTGTTGTCCATCACGAACACCTGGCTGAGCAGGGCGTTTTCCTTGGCGAACTTGGCCACCGCGCCGTCGACCATCTTGGCCTGGACTTCGGCGGGCTTGCCGCTTTCGGCAGCCTTTTCAGCGGCGACCTTGCGTTCACGCTCGATCACGTCGGCATCGAGGCTGGCAGCATCGAGCGCCATCGGGAAGGCGGCGGCGATGTGCATCGCCAGCTGCTTGCCGAGCGGTTCGAGCACATCGGCCCCGGCTTCGCTTTCCAGCGCCACCAGCACGCCGATCTTGCCGAGGTTCGGCGCAGCGGCATTGTGCATGTAGGGAACGACCACGCCGTGGGCGACTTCGACCGTCTTCATGCGGCGGACCTGCTGGTTCTCGCCGATGGTGGCGACATTGTCGGTCAGCTTGTCGCCGACGGTGCCGCCATCAGGGTAAGCGGTGCCCTTGAGCGCTTCGACATCGTCACCCGATACGCCCAGCGCCACTTCGGTGGTCTTGCGGACGAAATCCTGGAACTTGTCGTTCTTGGCAACGAAGTCGGTTTCCGAGTTCACTTCCACGGCAACGCCGCGAGTGCCGGCAACAGCCACGCCCACGAGTCCTTCGGCGGCGGTGCGGCTCGACTTCTTCTGGGCGGTGGCGAGGCCCTTGGCGCGCAGCGCGTCGACAGCGGCTTCGATGTCGCCACCCGTCGATTCGAGCGCCTTCTTGGCGTCCATCATGCCCGCGCCGGTCTTTTCGCGCAGGGCCTTCACGTCAGCGGCAGTGAATGCAGCCATGGTGATTTTCCTTCTTGTCTGAAATCAGGGCGCCGGGCCCTGAATGGGGGGATGGCCCGGCGCACTAGGTGTGGAGTGTTGCGATCTGGCGACCGCACGCCCGGGGAATTACGCCTCTGCGGCGAGTTCCTCGGTCGGCGGCGTGTCCATGGCACCGAAATCGGCGCCGGACTGCATCACCTTGGCACCGCGACCGGCCAGGGCCGCATCGCGAATGGCGTCGCAGTAAAGCCGAACGGCGCGGGCCGCGTCATCGTTGCCCGGAACCGGGAAAGCGATGCCGCTGGGATCGACGTTGGTATCGAGGATGCCAACCACCGGGATGCCGAGCACGTTGGCTTCCTTGATGGCCAGATCTTCCTTGTTCGCGTCGATCACGAACATGACGTCAGGAATGCCGCCCATGTCGCGGATGCCGCCAAGCGACATTTCCAGCTTGTCGCGCTCACGCGTCAGCTGGAGCACTTCCTTCTTGGTCAGGCCCGAGGTTTCGCCCGAGAGCTGCTCTTCAAGAGTCTTGAGGCGCTTAATCGACTGGCTGATGGTCTTCCAGTTGGTCAGCATGCCGCCGAGCCAGCGGTGGTTGACGAAGTGCTGGCCGCAGGCGCGGGCCGCTTCGGCAATCGGCTGCTGTGCCTGGCGCTTGGTGCCGACGAACAGCACCTTGCCGCCCGAACGCACGGTCGCTTCGACGAAATCGAGCGCGCGCGCGAACAGCGGCACGGTCTGCGACAGGTCGATAATGTGGACACCGTTGCGCGCGCCGAAGATGTACGGCTTCATCCGCGGGTTCCAGCGGTGGGTCTGGTGGCCGAAGTGCGATCCGGCCTCGATCAATTGCTGCATGGTGACGACTGGAGCCGCCATAGGATAATTCCTTTCCGGTTATGCCTCTGGACAACTGGAACCGCTTGCGGTGAGTCTGACGACCTGGCCCGCTGGCGGCACCGGTATGAGCGTTGCCCATGTGGATTTTCGCCACCCGCCCATGCCGGAATGGCAGGGGAATCGCGGCGAAGGCGGCCTCATAGCGGTGGTCGGCGGGAAAATCCACCCTCAATCGGCCGCAGCAAATGAAGGATCTGGCGCAGAAAGCGCTTGACTCGCTAGAACAAAAAGAGAACATTGCCTTCACCGGCGGAACGGAACGTCTCCGCTGGCCGTTTTCAACCCGATATCCACAGGCTGTCAACAGGCTTGCGGGAAACCGATTGAGGAAGAGAAGCGATGATTGCTCTTGTTCTGACCGCCCTGTTTGCCGTGTGCGCCCTGGCCAGTCTCCTGGTAATTGCGGACAGCGCGATGCGCGGGGTTTTCGCGTGGCGCCGGATTCAGCGTGAGCTACGGGTGCTGTCGGGTGAATGCGCTGCCAGCGTGCGAGGCGGCACGACCCGGAGCGCAAGCCCCGCCTGTATCAGGGCGCGGGATTGGCAGCCATACGCTCGCCGCGCTGCTGCCTGAACCGGATATAGCGCCACGCCGCGTAAGGCATCAGCCCCAGATAGAGAACGCAGATCGCGACCAGCGACCACCAGGGTTCCAGCAAAAGCGCCGCAAACAGCAT
>NCJP01000230.1 GCA_002278985.1 Erythrobacter sp. 34-65-8 | reverse complement strand
GAAGGACCTGCGCACCGGGGCCACCTCGACCGCCCCGGATGACGTGCTTGACGGCGCGATCGACACCTTCATTTCTGCCGCCCTGGCGCAGCGCGTAACCGGCGAGGCGGTGGCGGTGGAAGACGTCGAATAGGGCGACCGACCTTTTGCCAACGCCCATGCCGCCCGCTAAGGCGCGAACTATGTTGGTTCGTCCGCTCGCCCTTCTTTGCCTGGCCGCGTCGCTGGCGCTCGCCGGCTGCCAGCCGGGTGAGAGCGACCGGCCGGACAGTGCGCGCGATTTTCCCAAGGCTGACCGGCCCGTTTCCGACCTCGGTTCCAACCAGTTCTCGACCGAGACCGCGCGGGACAACCGGGGCGAAGCTGAAACCGTGATGGACCTGGCCGGGATCGAGCCGGGCATGACCGTGGCCGACATCGGGGCAGGCGAAGGCTATTACACCGTGCGGCTGGCCGAGCGGGTCGGGGCCGGGGGCCGCGTGCTGGCGCAGGACATCGATCGCGAGGTGCTCGACCGGCTCGGCAACCGGGTCGAGCGTGAGCGGCTCGACAATGTTTCTATCAAGCTGGGCGAGGGGGATGATCCGAAGCTGCCTGCGGACAGCTTTGACCGGATATTCCTGGTCCATATGTACCACGAGGTGCGCGAACCCTACGCCTTCCTCTGGCGCCTCTGGCCGGCGCTGCGCGAGGGCGGGCAGGTGATCGTGGTCGATGTTGACCGGCCGACCGACCAGCACGGCATTGCGCCCCTCCTGCTCGCCTGCGAATTCAAGGCGGCGGGGTTCCGCCTGGTCGCTTTCCGTGACGCGCCGGAGCTGGCAGGTTACTATGCACAGTTCGAAGCAGCCGCTAACAGGCCTGAGCCGGGCGCGATCAAGCCCTGCCGCGGGATCGCCAGCAGCGCCAGCAACGGGCGCAAGTGAATTCAGAGTGAGATCGGAAATATAATGAGTTTCAAGGGCTTGCAGCCGATTGTCTATGGTGGCCGGGAAGTGTGGCTGCTGGTCGAAGGCGGTAAGGGCGTATCGGCGACCAACCACATGAGCTCGGGCGCCTGGGCCGCCGCTGGCGGCATCGGCACGGTCAGCGCGGTCAACGCTGACAGTTACGACGAGGACGGCGTCCCGATCCCGCAGGTCTATCCCCAGGCCACCCGCAAGGAACGGTTCGAGCAGCTGGTCCGCTACGGCATCGACGGGGCGACCGAGCAAGTGCGGCGCGCGCACGAAATCTCCGGCGGCAAGGGTGCGATCAACATCAACGTCCTGTGGGAAATGGGCGGGGCGCAGCAGGTCCTTGAAGGGGTGCTGGAGAACTGCCCCGGCCTGGTAACGGGCGTTACCTGCGGTGCAGGGATGCCCTACAAGCTGGCCGAGATCGCCGCCCGCCACAACGTCCACTACCTGCCGATCGTCAGCTCCGCCCGCGCGTTCCGCGCGCTGTGGAAGCGCAGCTATTCGAAGGTTCCCGAACTGATGGCGGCGGTGGTCTATGAAGACCCGTGGCTGGCCGGCGGGCACAATGGCCTGTCCAACGCCGAGGACCCGCTGGTGCCGGAAGACCCGTACCCCCGGGTCAAGGCGCTGCGCGATACCATGCGGGCAGAGGGCGTGAGCGAAGATACCGGGATCGTCATGGCCGGCGGCGTCTGGTTCCTGCGCGAATGGGAAAACTGGATCGACAATCCGGAACTGGGCAAGATCCTGTTCCAGTTCGGCACCCGGCCCTTGCTGACGCAGGAGAGCCCGATCCCCCAGGTGTGGAAGGACATGCTCCGCACGGTCGAACCGGGCGACGTGCTGCTGCACAAGTTCTCACCCACGGGGTTCTATTCCAGCGCGGTGAAGACGCCCTTCCTCTATGATCTGATGCACCGCAGCGAGCGGCAGATCCCGATCTTCAAGCGCGACGAGGAAGAGGGCACCGTGCCCCTTTCCGATCACGGCAAGGCCAAGTATTTCTGGGTCCATCCGGGTGACCAGCGCAAGGCACTGGCGTGGATCGCGGAAGGCTTCACCGAAGCCCTGAAGACGCCGGACAACACCGTGGTGTTCGTCACGCCCGAAAGCGCCGAGCAGATCCGCGCCGACCAGCAGGGCTGCATGGGCTGCCTCAGCCATTGCGGTTTTTCCAGCTGGAAGGACCATGACGATCACACCACCGGCCGCCTTGCCGATCCGCGCAGCTTCTGCATCCAGAAGACCCTGCAGGACATCGCCCACGGCGGAGATCCGGACAACAACCTGGCCTTCGCCGGCCACGCGGCCTACCGCTTCAAGCAGGACCCGTTCTATTCCAACAACTACACCCCGACGGTGAAGGAACTGGTCGAGCGGATTCTTTCCGGGGACTGACGCTCAGACGAGCCCTTCCAGCACCTGGTCGGGCGGGCGGTGGCCGTCGACCCAGAAGCGGATGTTGGCGATGACTTTCTCGCCCGACGCCTCGCGTCCTTCGCGGGTGGCGCTGCCGATGTGGGGCAGGGTCATGACGTTGGGCAGATCGAGCAGGCGCGGATCAACGTTGGGTTCGTCGGGATAGACGTCCAGCCCGGCGCCGGAGAGCTGGCCCGAGGCGAGGGCTGCGATCATCGCCTGCTGGTCCACCAGGTCTCCGCGCGCGGTGTTGATCAGGCAGGCGCCGGGCTTCATCAGGCCGAACCGCCGGGCATCCATCAGGTGCTGCGTGCCCGGCGTGGCGGGGCAGTGCAGCGAGAGAATATCCG
>NCJP01000229.1 GCA_002278985.1 Erythrobacter sp. 34-65-8 | reverse complement strand
TGTTTTTAAACAAATCTTCTTCTGAAGTGTCAAAGTGCCGTGCACGCAAATTTTGGATTTGATCTCCTGTTGAGGAGAGTGCAGGGAGATCGATTGTCTTGTCTTGCTCAGAGTCAATTAACTCATTCTTGTCTTTAATCTCACCAATTAACACTCGGGTCATACCGGGCACGAGGCAATCGGCACCCGCATGTCGCTGGGGCCGAGCTGGGCCAGGGTGGACCCGTCGCGATATTCGACCATCGAATGGATCACGCTCTGCGGATGGACCACGATCCTGAGCTTATCCAGCCCGACCGGGAACAGGTGCCACGCCTCGATCAGCTCCAGCCCCTTGTTGAACATGGTGGCGGAATCGACGCTGATCTTGGCGCCCATATCCCAGTTGGGGTGCGCCACCGCCTGCGCCGGGGTAGCAGCGGCGAGCTGCTCCATGCTCCAGGTCCGCAAGGGGCCGCCGCTGGCGGTCAGCGTGATCGAGCGGACATGCTCGATGTTGTTGCCAGCCAGGCACTGGAAGATCGCGTTATGCTCGCTGTCGGTCGGCAGGAGGGTCGCCCCGCCCTGCCGCGCTGCCGCCATCAGCACATCGCCTGCCGCGACCAGCGCTTCCTTGTTGGCCAGAGCAATGGTGCCGCCGCGCTCAGCTGCGGCCATGACCGGGGCGAGGCCGGCACAGCCGACAATGGCGGCCACCGTCATATCGACCGGGCGCATCGCCGCCTCCACCAGGGCCTGCTCCCCGCCCGCAGCTTCGATCCCGGACCCGGCCAGCGCCGCGCGCAGGGCCGGCAGGCAGCCCTCGTCTCCGCACACTGCCAGCGCCGCACCAAATTCGCGGGCCAGCGCGGCGAGCTTATCGGTATTGCCGTTGGCGGTCAGCACCTCGACCCGCCAGTCATCGCGGTTGCGGCGGATCAGGTCGAGCGTCGAATCGCCGATCGAACCGGTCGCGCCAAGAACGGTGATCGAGCGAGTCACGGATGCATCAGCCACAGCGGCAGGGCGACGATTGCCACCGGCAACAGCCCATCAACCCGGTCAAACACCCCGCCGTGGCCGGGAATCACGCGGGAGCTGTCCTTGACCCCGGCCCGCCGCTTGAGCCAGCTTTCGAAAAAGTCGCCCGTCTGCGCCACCACTGCCAGCATAGCGCCGATGGCAAAGGCAATCGCCAGCATCGGCGACCAGGCCGCCTCGCCCGCGTTCCAGATGAAGGTCCCTGCCGCGACCAGTCCGGCCGCCAGCATCCCGCCATAAAGGCCCGCCCACGTCTTGGACGGGCTGATCCTTGGCGCAATCTTGGGGCCGCCGAAGGTGCGCCCGCTGAAATAGGCCCCCGTATCGGTCGCCACCACGATCAGGATCACGCCGAGCAGCACGCCGACCGGCATCTGCACCAGCGCATAGGCCGCCAGACCGACATAGATGGCGCCAGCCAGCAGGCCGACGAGCCGCGCCACGCCGGGCCTTGAGGCGATTGTCACCAGCCGGGCCAGTTCGACCAGGCACGCGAGCGCGACCAGCAGGATAAAACCATCCAGCCAGGGGTCGCCCAGCCACAAGGCCGCCCCGGCTACCGCCAGCATGACCACGGCAGAGGCAGTCCGCACGCCGAGATCGGCATTGCGTGCCTGCCCGTCACCGACCACCATAGCGACGCTCCCGATTGGCAAAGTCATCCAGCGCCTGCTGCAGGTGCGCCGGCGTAAAGTCCGGCCACAGCGTGTCGACGAACAGCATCTCGGCATAGGCGCATTGCCACAGCAGGAAGTTCGACAGCCGCACTTCGCCGCTGGTGCGGATCAGCAGGTCGAGCGGCGGCAGGTCGGCCGTGTCCAGGTTGGCGGCAATCGTCTCGGGCGTGATGTCCCCTGCGGTCGCCGCCTTGGCCGCGGCGCGCGCGATCTCGTTCTGCGAGCCGTAGTTCAGCGCGACCGCGATGGTGCGCCTGCCCCCGGCGGTCTGCTCCAGCGCGTCTTCGAGCATGGCCACGATATCCGGTGCCAGCGCCTGCCAGTCACCGATGATTTTGAGCTTCACGTCATTGGCAATGAATTCCGGCAGGTCCGATTTGATGAACTTGCGCATCAGGTTCATCAGGTCGTCGACCTCTTCCTCCTCGCGCTTCCAGTTCTCGCTGCTGAAGGCGTAGAGCGTCAGGCATTCGATGCCTGTCCCCTCGAGCCCGCGGACCAGCTCGCGCACCGCCTCCACCCCGCGCTGGTGACCCATCGCACGCGGCAGGAAGCGGCGCTTGGCCCAGCGTCCGTTGCCGTCCATGATGATGGCGACGTGTCTGGCGGTCGTCATAGCCCAATCCCGTTGGCTGCGCCGAGCTGCGCTCCCGGTGGAGAGGGTCGGGAGAGGGGGAATTCAGGGACTTCCGAGGTGTGATGATCCCCTCTCCCCGACCCTCGCCCCTGAAGGGGAGAGGGCGTTATCACTGAGTCAGGATTTCCTTGACCTTGGCCGCCACGGCTGCGTCGATATCGGCGACATACTTGTCGGTCAGCTTCTGGACATCGTCCTCCGACCGCTTGCGGTCATCCTCGGAGATTTCCTTCTTCTTTTCGTCTTCCTTGAGCGATTCCATCCCGTCGCGGCGCACATTGCGGATCGCGATCTTGGCCTTCTCGCCATATTCCCCGGCCAGCTTGGCCAGCTCCTTGCGGCGGTCCTGCGTCAGGTCCGGCAGCGGCAGGCGCAGGGTCTGGCCATCGATCATCGGGTTGAGGCCGAGGTTGGCCTTGGCAATGCCCTTTTCCACCGCAGTCATGT
>NCJP01000228.1 GCA_002278985.1 Erythrobacter sp. 34-65-8 | reverse complement strand
GTGATGATGGCCGAATTCGGCATCACCGACCGCCAGGCCGAAGCGATCCTCAACATGCGGCTGCGCAGTTTGCGCAAGCTGGAAGAAATGGAGCTGCGGCAGGAGAAGGACAAGCTCCTGGCCGAGCAGGATGAGCTGCACAAGCTGCTCGATAGCCCGGCCCGCCAGCGCACCCGGCTGAAGCGTGATCTTGCCAGTTTGCGCAAGGAATATGGCGAAGATACCCCGCTCGGCCGCCGCCGTACTACCATTGCCGAAGCCGCCCCCACGGTCGAATTCAGCATGGACGCCATGATCGAGAAAGCGCCGGTCACGGTGATCCTGTCGCAGAAGGGCTGGATCAGGGGGGCGAGCGGGCATGAACCGCTGGACCGCGAATACAAGTACAAGGAAGGTGACGGGCCCGCCTTTGCGCTCCATGCGCAGACCACCGACAAGCTGCTGATTGCAGCGGACAACGGGCGGTTCTTTACGCTGGGCTGTGACAAGCTGCCCGGCGCGCGCGGCTTCGGCGAGCCGATCCGGACCATGCTCGACATCGATGCCGAGGCGCAGATCATTGCCGTGGTGGTCCACCGGCCCAAGACCCAGCTCCTGCTCGCCGCGACCAGCGGCAAGGGGTTTGCCGCGCTGACCGACGAGATCCTCGCCGAGACGCGCAAGGGCCGCCAGGTGGTCAACCTCAAGGACAAGGTCCGCCTGCGCGTCGTGCGCGAGATTGCCGAGGCGCACGATCACGTCGCGGTGGTGGGCGACAACCGCAAGCTGGTGGTGTTCAACCTCGAGGAGTTGCCGATGATGGCCCGCGGGCAGGGGGTTGCGCTCCAGCGCTACCGCGACGGCGGGCTGGCCGATGCGATCACCTTCAGACTGGAGGATGGCTTGAGCTGGCAGATGGGCGGCAAGGGTGACCGGACCCGGACCGAAACCGATATCTGGCAGTGGAAGGTGGCGCGCGGTGCCGCAGGGCGGATGCCGCCGCAGGGCTTCCCCCGCGACAACAAGTTCTGAGTGGCACATAGAAAAGGCCGGGCGACACCTTGAAGTGCTGCCCGGCCCTTGCGGTATTCAGTGGTATGGCAATCAGGCGCCCGATGCCGCCTTGGCAATCGCTTCCTGCAGCTGCGCGCTGGTGAACAGGGCCATCAGCCCGGTTTCAGTCACGGCGAAGTGCTCACGCATCAGCGCCACCTTCTGATCATTCATAGCCAGCACGACGTTGTCGTTCTCTACCGATTCAATCGTGCCGATCGGCTGGCTGTCAGCCGAGACGACTGCCGTGCCCGGCACCAGCGCAGCATCCCGCGCGGCAGCGGCTTCGGCCAGCTGCTGGTCCATCATGGTGTCGAGCTGCGCGCGGGTCACGGTGATGGTCGGACCGGTCTCGCCCTGGCCGAAGGCATCGACGCCGAGCGGCACCTTGTGCTTGCCGGTGTCGAGGATCACGGTCTGGCCGTCCACCTGTTCGACTTTCCCGACTTCGCCACCCTGCGGACCATAGACGGTCGCGCCGACAGCGGGCGGGGCAGCCAGGGCAGCAGGCGCAAAGGCGAGCAAGGCCGCAGGAATAAGGGCAAGCTTGGCAATGTTCATCGGTATGTCTCCGTTCGCGCCACGCGGTGCAGACCGGCGGCCAGGCGGCCACGGGACGCGACTAGTGTTGAACAGGGGGCGAGAGAAACGGGACGAGTGGTCCCTTGGCGATTTCCCCAGCGACCGCGAAAGCAGTCACCCCCAAGCGGCACGCTGCGGTGCCACGTCGCGCCGTCCGGATGGATGGGCGCTTGCCATCAATGTGCGGCCCCAGGGAAACAAGGCAAGGCAAAAGAGGGTGGATCGGGCCTCAGGCGGGACAAGCCGTGGTTTCACCGGTCGGATAAAACCTCCGACAGCAGTTCCAGCACCCGTTCGCGCGCCGGGAAGCCTTCGCCGATCCAGCGCCGCTCCACCTCGCGCAGGGTTCGCGCTACCTCCGGTCCGGCGCCTACGCCGTTTGCCACGATCTCACCGCCCTTGAGCGGCAGGTCGGGCACCTGCCAGCCGAGCACCGCTGCCGGATCGACGCTCGTCAGCAGCAGCCGGTCGACCGCGCTGTCGACTCCCTCGGCATAGGCGAGGGCGCGGGGGTTCTCGCGGTCACTGTCCAGCCGGCCCGCAGCAGCGATCAGCCGGGCGCGCTGGGACCGGGACAGGCGCAGGCGCGCGGCGACAGTTTCCGCGACCGCAGGCGAGGGTGGCAGCAAAGCGGCGAGGCGGCGTAGCGGGCTGGCTTCGACACCCGCTGCCTGCTCCGCTGCCACCAGCGCGCGCAAGGCCTCCAAACCGCAGCGGCCTGCCTCCGGCAGCACCACGTCGATCACGCCCAGCCCGGCCATCCGCTCCACCGTAGGCGACGGGTCGGGCAGGGCGAGCAGCGCCAGCAGCTCCATCGCCACCCGTTCACGGCTCAACCCCTTCAGGGTGTGCGCCAGGTCGCGGCAGGTCTGCTCGGAGGCCGCATCGATCTGCGCACCGAACCGGGCCTGGAAACGGAAATAGCGCAGGATCCGCAAATGGTCCTCGCGGATACGCTGGTGGGCATCGCCGATGAAGCGCACCCGCCGCGCGGCAAGATCGTCGAGCCCGCCGAACCAGTCGGAAATCTCCAGGGTTGCCGGGTCGGCATAGAGCGCATTGATGGTGAAATCGCGCCGCGCGGCATCGTCGCGCCAGTCGCTGGCGAAGCTGACCGTGGCGCGGCGGCCATCGGTCGAAACGTCATGCCGCAGGGTGGTGACTTCCACCGGGCCGC
>NCJP01000227.1 GCA_002278985.1 Erythrobacter sp. 34-65-8 | reverse complement strand
TGTTGTAAACGCCTAAGACACTCCCATATCGGGAATGCGCGCGCTCTATGCGCCGGAACAACTTGGTGCAAGTTGCATTGGGTGCATGAGTGCTGCAAATATGCAGCGAAAGAGGTCCGCGCTGAGCGGAAAGACAATGGAGCGAGACATGGCCGAGACGAGCAAGACCACTCCCAAGAAAACCACCGCCCGCAAGGCAGCCCCGACAAAGACCGGAGCCACCGCGGCTGCGCCCGACAGCAATACCGCCGAAGCCAAGACCCGGTTCAACGCAGCCCTGGAAGAAGCCAAGGCCGGAGCCGCCGCGCTGAAGGCCGAGGCTTCCGGCAAGGCCGTCAACCTGCGCGAACAGGCCAAGGGCAAGGGCGAAGACTGGGTCAGCGAAGCCAAGGCTTACGGTGAACAAGCCAAGGGCAAGGCGGGCGAACTGGCTGTCGAAGGCAAGACCAAGGCAAGTGACGCCCTGTCGTCGCTGGGCAAGATGGTGGCCGACAACGCCCCCGCCATCGACGAGCGTTTCGGGACGCAGTATGGCGACTACGCCCGCAAGGCATCGCGCACCCTGCATGAGACCTCGGCCAAGCTCGATAACAAGAGCGTTGAGGAAATCGGTGACGATGCCCGCAAGTTCGTGCGCGAAAGCCCGGGCCTTGCCGTTGGTCTCGCCGCAGTCGCAGGCTTCCTGATTGCGCGCGTGCTGCGCGGCAATCGCGACTGATCCGGTACACAGACCAGCCACGTGGACACCTCAACGCAACAGGAGCAGGCATCACGCGCAGCCGGTCCGGAAGGTCCGGCAGCGCCTGACCCACAGGCGCCGCCGCCGCTTACGGATGATCTGGCGGCGCTGCTGGATGACGGACGGCTCTATCTCGAAGCAGAGATGGCCTTCCAGAAGTCACGGGTTTCTTACGCCGCCGGGCAAGGCAAATCGGGGCTGGCGATGGGCGTGGCGGCGCTGGCCCTGATCCACCTTGCACTGATCGCGCTGGCGGTGGGCCTGGTGATTGCACTATCGCCCTATCTCTCGCCCATCGGAGCGACGGTAGCGGTGGCGTTTGCCCTTCTGGTCCTTGCTTTCCTGCTGGGCCTGGGTGCCCGCAGGCGGTTTGGCGGCATCGCCCGTGCTTTCGCGAAGGACCAGCAGACATGACGGACCGGATGCGGCTGGCGGAAGATCGCGCCATGCGAGATGCCGCAAGGGCGCTGGTCGATGCAGATCTGGCGCGCATCAAGGCCGGTCTGGCAGAGCGCAGCGTCCCGGCCCGGGCAATGGACCGTGCTGCTGAAGGCGCCGTGGACGTGCTTGAACAGGTGACGGACGCGGCCAGCCGGAACAAGGGATTGCTCGCTGCGTTAACAGGGGCAGCAGCGATATGGCTCGCCCGGCATCCCCTGCTGGCCTTGCTGGACGATACCGACACTCCCCCTTCGGACACACAGGATGACGCCCCATGAACAGCCCCCTCAAAAACGATGAGCAACGCGATATCCTCCGCAGCCGGATCGAGGCAGCCGAGGAACGCAATGCAGCCCGCGATCTGAACGACCGCGCGCGCAAGGCCGCTGAAACGGCCAAGGAATTTGTTCGTGAGCACCCGCTCGCCACGGTCGCCGGGGTTGCCCTGCTGGGGCTGGCGATCGGCGCGATGACCAAGCGCGGCCGCCGCGCGGGGCGGGTAGCTGGCTCCAGCGCTGGCAAGTGGATCGGTTATGCAACCGAGCTGGGCCTCGCCTATGCCGCCACCGCGCTCGACCAGGCCGGCGACGCAGCACGGGCGGGCCAGGACAAGCTCGGAGATCTGGGCGATACGCTGGGAGACAATGCGCGCAGCCTCAAGCGGCAGGCCGCGCACCGGGCAGGCGACACACGCGACGCTGCGCACCGTCTGACCCGTGACCTCGGCAAGCAGGCCAGCCGCTCGCTGCGGGACATCAAGGCCCGCGCCAAGGGCTGAATCACCGGCACCAGACCAATGTAGCACGCGGCGGGCCTTGCCTGCCGCGTGCTATCCGCTATGTGCCGCGCCATTCTCCTCCCCCGAGACAGACGAGCAGCATCATGAAGGAAACAGAAAGCAAGCAGCGCCTCCACCTGGTCATGGGTGGTCGCGTGAAAGATCCCCGCACCATGGAGTTCCAGGACCCGGAAAGCCTCCATGTGGTGGGCGTATTCAGCAGCCATGATGCCGCAGTTGAGGCATGGCGCGCCAACGCCCAGCGTACGGTTGACGACGCGGAAATGCGCTATGTGGTGGTCCACATCCACCGGCTGCTTACGCCGGAGACCTGAGGCGCGAGGCGGGCCGGCCAGTGCCTGAGCCCGCCAGCCCGGCCGGTCAGATGAATTCGATCTTCTCGACCAGGTAGAACTTCTCGCCCGAAGGCACGGTCACTTCCACGTCCTCGCCCACCTTCTTGCCGATCAGGGCCTTGCCCAGCGGCGAGTTGTAGGAAATCCGGCCGCGCTTGGCATCGGCTTCGGTCTGGCCGACGATCTGGTAACGGACGGGCTTGTCGTCCTCATCCAGCATGGTCACGGTGGCACCGAACACGATCCGGTCACCAGACAGCGAAGTGGGGTCGATAATCTGCGCACGGCTGACCCGATCTTCCAGATCGGCGATCTGCGCCTCGATCTGGCCCTGCCGTTCCTTGGCGGCGTGATATTCCGCGTTTTCAGACAGATCGCCGTGCGCGCGCGCTTCCTCGATCGCGTCGACCACCTTCGGCCGCTCAGCCCGGAGAACTTTCAGTTCGGCGGTGATCTGCTCGTACCCCTCGGCGAGCATCGGAACCTTTTCCAT
>NCJP01000226.1 GCA_002278985.1 Erythrobacter sp. 34-65-8 | reverse complement strand
GGCGACCGGGGCAGTGCTGGGGCTGGCGCTCTACCTGCTGATCGACCCGCTGTTCCGCCTGATGCAGGCTGACAGCGCTTTGCGCCCGCTGATCCGCGAATTCATGGCACCTTATGCGCTGGGGCTGCCGCTGCTCCTGTTGCAGATGGCGCTGAACGGCGTGCTGCGCGGACAGGGCGAGGCGCGGATGAATTCGCTCATCTCGCTGGCCTACGCGGCGATCAACTGGGTGCTCAATCCGTTTCTGATTACCGGGGCGCTGGGTATCGGCGGTCTGGGCCTTGCAGGGGCAGCCTATGCCATGCTGGCCGGATACGGCTTTGCCTGCCTGCTGGCACTGTGGTTCATCGCGCGGACCCACCTTCTGATAAACCCCGCTCTGATCCGCCAATGCCGGATGGGCGAATCCGCCCGCGCGATCATGCGGGTGGCGGGCCCTGCCGCGCTCTCCAACGCAATCAACCCGGTCGGCCTTGCCGTGCTCACTGGCCTGCTGGCCTCCGAGGGGCAGGCCGCCGTAGCCGGATTTGGCGCAGCGGGCCGGTTGCAGAGCTTTGCCGTGGTCCCCCTGCTCGCCCTGTCGGGCTCGATCGGGGCAATAGTCGGGCAGAACTGGGGCGCAGGCGAGCATGACCGCGCGCGGCTCGCCCTGTTCGAGGCAGGGCTGTTCTGCCTCGCCTATGGCCTTGGCACAGGCGCACTGCTGTGGCTGTTCGGCGACTGGTTCGGCGGCGTGTTCAGTTCCGATCCGGCTGTGATCGAGGCCTTTTCGACCTACCTGGCGATCTCGGTCTGGGGATATGCCGGCTTTGGCCTGCTGATCGTCGCCAACGGCGCGCTGAATGCGGTCGATCGCTCGGCCTATGCGCTGGCGCAAAGTTTCGCCCGGGTGTTCTTCCTGATGCTGCCGTTCGCCTGGCTGCTGCGCGGAACCTGGGGCGCGGACGCGATCTACGGCGCCGAGCTGGTCGCCAATCTCGGCGGCGGCATCGTGGCGGCCTTCGTCGCCTGGCGGGTGCTCGCCGCTCCGCCCCGGCCCGCTCTCTCGGGCGCCTCCGGCCGGTGACCGAACGTTAACCAAGCCCGTCCATAAACCGTTTCCGACCAACCGGGGGCGATAACATGGACGATCTGCTGGCGGAGTTCGTGGCCGAAACCCGCGAAATGCTGGCCGCAATAGAAGGCGAACTGGTCGCGTGGGAATCCGACCCGGGCGACCGGGCGCGGCTCGACGCCATTTTCCGCTTCGTCCATACCGTCAAAGGCAACTGCGGCTTCTTCGACTTTCCCCGGCTCGAACAACTCAGCCATGCGGCTGAAAGCGCCCTTTCCGAAGTGCGCGCCGGGCGACGTCAACCGGGCACCCATCTCGTCAACGCCGTGCTCGCTGTGATTGACCGGATCGGCGAGCTGGTCTCGGCCATCGAGGCTGGGGCAGATTTGCCCGCCACGAGCGATGAGCGCCTGATCGCAGCTCTCGAACCGGACACTGCGGCGGATCTGGTGGAACCGGATGGCAATGCCAGCGCGGATCAGGAACGGCGCGGCGCGGGCCCGGCTGCGGGCCGACGCTCGATCCGCCTGCCAGTTGACCTGCTCGACCGCCTGATGAGTGGCATTTCGGACATGGTCCTGGCCCGCAACGACCTCGCCCGCCGCCTGCGCGAGGCCGGCAACCAGCCGACAATCGACGGGCCGTTCGAGCGCCTGTCTGCCATCCTCGATGATGTCCGCGAAGGTGTGACGCGGATGCGGATGCAGCGGATCGAGCACCTCTACAATTCGCTGCCCCGCCTCGTGCGCGATCTGGGTGCCGAACTCGGCAAGCAAGTCATGCTCGACCTGCAGGGCGGCGATGTCGAACTCGACCGTGAAATGGTCGAGATGGTGCGCGATCCGCTGACCCATATCATCCGCAACGCCATCGACCACGGTATCGAGCGCCCGTCCGACCGGCTTGCCAGCGGCAAGCGCGAAATCGGGCTGCTGACCGTCTCGGCGCGCCAGGCGGGCAACCGCATCCTGCTGGCCGTGAGCGACGACGGGCGGGGCCTCGACCTCACCCGGATCACGGCCAAGGCCGCAGCCCAGGGGATGGGCACCCGGGACGAGATCGAGGCACTGTCCCTCGAGCGCAAGCTGGCCCTGATCTTCGAACCGGGCCTGTCCACGGCGGAGACGGTGAGCGGCGTTTCGGGCCGGGGCGTGGGGATGGACGTGGTGCGCGCAAACCTGGAAAAGGTCGGCGGGGCCATCCGGGTGGAAAGCGAGCCGGGCGAAGGCACACTCTTCATCCTCGAACTGCCGCTGACCCTGAGCATCATCGCCGGACTGACCGTGGAGGGCGAGGGGCAGCGCTATGCCATCCCCCGCTCCTACATCGAGGAGATCGCCCGCGGGAACGCCGCGGGCATTGCGGTGGAAGAACTGGGCGATGCCCGCTTCGTGACTTTCCGGGATAAGCGCGTGCCCGCCATCGCACTGGCGCACGTGCTGGGGCAGGTCGAGACTGTTCCGATCCGGCAGGCGGTGTTCGTGTTCGTCCGCCTGGCCGCAGGCGATCTCTACGCGCTGATCGTTGACCGGGTGCTGGACAATGAAGACCTCGTGGTCAAGCCGCTCGCCCCGGCAGTGATGGCCGCAGGGGTCTATGCCGGTTCGACCCTGCTTGACGACGGTCACCCGATCCTGATGCTCGACATGCCGAACATCGCGGCCCGCCACCGCCTGACCAACCCCCTCCGTGCCCGGCGCGCGCAGGACACTGATCAGGGTATCCGCGCTGCGCAGATCGAAGCCGAACAGGTAATCCTGTTCACCGATTTCT
>NCJP01000028.1 GCA_002278985.1 Erythrobacter sp. 34-65-8 | reverse complement strand
CGCCTCGTAGGCTTTCATCGAGGGGTAGAGACCCCGTTCCTCGGGAAGGTAGCCCACCAGCCGCGCGATATCCTGCGGATTGTCATGCCCCAGCATCCGGCGGGTGCCTTCGTCCGGGTCGATGATGCCCAGCAGCATCCGCAGCGTGGTGGTCTTGCCTGCGCCGTTGGGGCCGAGAATGCCGTAGATCGCGCCTTCCGGCACGCTGATGTCGACTCCGTTGACCGCCGCCACCCCGTCAAACCGCTTGACCAGCCCGCGCGCCTCGATGGCGAGGGCGCGCCCGTCGGTTGCGGGAAGGGTGAGATCGCCTGTCGCCATATCCATGCTGCGCGGTTAACCTTGAGCGATGAACGAGGGCAATGCCAAACATGGTTAACAGCGCGGTAGCCGGGCAACTTGCCAGTGAACTCAAGCAGGAGGCGGCCCGGCTCGGGTTTGCGGCTTGCGGGATTGCGCCTGCCGCTGACGATCCCGTCCGCGCTGCCCGCCTGGCCGAGTGGCTCCAGCTTGGTCACCACGGCTCGATGGGCTGGATGGAGGATCGTGCCGAAGTCCGGCGCGGCCCGCAGGCCATGTGGCCCGAAGCGCGCAGCGTGATTGCGCTGGGCATGAGCTATGCTCCGACGCATGATCCGCTGGCCCTGGAAGCGCAACCGGACCGGGCGCGGATTTCGGTCTATGCCCAGGGGCGCGATTATCACGACACGGTCAAGAAGGCCCTGAAGGCGCTGGCCCGGTGGCTGGTTGCACGGGCGCCGGAGGCGCAACTGAAGGTGTTCGTCGATACCGCGCCGGTGATGGAAAAGCCGCTGGGGCAGGCAGCAGGGCTGGGCTGGCAGGGCAAGCACACCAATCTGGTCAGCCAGACGCACGGCAGCTGGCTGTTTCTCGGCGCGATCTACACCACGCTCGAGCTGCAGCCTGACAGCGAGCATCCCGACCGGTGCGGTTCGTGCACGGCCTGCCAGACGGCATGCCCCACGCAGGCCTTCCCCCGGCCTTATGTGCTCGATGCGCGGCGGTGCATTTCCTACCTCACGATCGAGCACAAGGGGCCGGTGCCGGAGGAATTCCGCGCAGCTCTGGGCAACCGCATCTACGGTTGCGATGATTGCCTGGCCGTTTGCCCGTGGAACAAGTTCGCCGATGCGGCCGCCCGACACATGGCCTTTCTGCCCCGGGCAGAGCTGGTGGCACCGCGGCTGGCAGACTTCCTTGCACTGGACGATGCGGGGTTCCGCGCCCTGTTTTCGGGAACGCCGATCAAGCGGATCGGGCGCGACCGGTTCGTGCGCAACTGCCTCTACGCAGCGGGCAACAGCAGCGATGCGGGACTGGTCGGCGCGGTTCAGGCGCTGCAAGCCGATCCTGACCCGGCCGTCGCAGATGCGGCGCGCTGGGCGCTCAGCCGGCTGGCAGGAGTTCCTTGAGCGGCACGGCTGCGTCGGCCAGCAAGGCCCGCTCGGGCGCAGCCCGCGCTTCCACCAGCTTGCGGCCCTGGACATAATCCTTGGTCATGTTGACGCAGTCGAGCGCGATCACCCGCCCCTGCTTCAGATAGACCACCGAGAACGACCGCGTGGCCGGGTCGCCCCGCACCACGGTTTCGTCATATCCCAGCGACAGCCCGGCCGTCTGCAGCTTGAGGTCATACTGGTTCGACCAGAACCACGGGAAGGCCCGGTAGGGAACCTCCTCCCCGCAGATGTGCTTTGCCGCAACGGTCGCCATGTCGTTGGCGTTCTGGACCGATTCGACCCTGATCACGGCCCCGTCGGCATAGGCGCTGGCATGGGCAGCGCAGTCACCAATGGCGTAGATATCGTCGAGAGTGGTGCGGCAATATTCATCGACATCGATCCCGTTGGCCCCGGACGCTCCGGCGGAAATGAGGGGGCCGACGCTCGGGATAATGCCGATACCGACCACGACCATGTCGGCGGGGATGGTCTCTCCGGTGGAGAGCGTGACGCCGGTCACCTTGCCATTGTCGCCCACCAGCGCATCAACCCCGGTTTCCAGCCGGAGATCCACCCCGTGCGCCTGGTGCTCTGCCTCGTAAAAGGCGCTCAGTTCCGGCCCGGCAACCCGGGCGAGCACGCGCGGCAGCATTTCCACCAGAGTGACGCCGCAATCGAACTTGCGCAGCACGGCAGCCGCTTCGAGGCCGATGTATCCGCCTCCGATAACCACGACCCTTCGCGCGCCAGCGGCCAGCTCGCGGCTCATGGCATCGACATCGGCACGGGTGCGCACGGCATGGACGCCGCCGAGATCTGCCCCCGGGCAGGACATGCGGCGCGGGTCCCCGCCGGCAGCCCAGATCAGCTTGCCGTAGCCAAGCGCAGTGCCGTCACCCAAGGTGAGGGTGTGCGCCGCGGCATCGATGCCGGTGACTTCCGTCTGGAGGCGCAGGGTGATCTGCTTGTCAGCCCAGAACTGGACAGGGCGGATGCAGATCCGCTCGAACGGTTTGTCACCGGCGAAGTATTCCTTCGACAGCGGCGGACGCTCGTAGGGCGGCTCGCTGTCGCGGCCGATCATCAGGATCGATCCTGCAAAGCCAGCCTGCCGCAGGGCAATGGCAGCCTGTGCGCCGCCATGCCCGGTTCCCACTATGATCACATCTGCCCGGTCCATGGGGCAAGCGGTTCGCCGCAAAACGGCGTGCCGTCAAGCGTTCAGCGGACCAGCAGGTTGCGCGCCATGCTGGCGATCTGGGCCAGCATGGCTGGCGCGACCGGCGTTTGCGACTGGGCCCGGCTGACCATTGTCCGGAACTGGCGGACTGCCGGCCCATGGTCTTCGGACCAGCGGGCGACCGCTTCGGCCAGGTCCTTCCTGGCACCCTTGCGAGCGGCCAGCCGCCGCAGCAGGTCGAGCCGCATCTGCTGGAAGTCGCGCGCCAGCCCGTCCACCAGCAGCCGTTCCCACACGTCGGACGGGTTCATCAGAGCGGCAGTCGACTGGGCCCAGTCGAGCCCGAGCGCCGCGCCAAGGGAGGTAAAGCCGCGGGTAAGTGCGACCGGATCAATGCCGGTCTCCTGCGCCAGCCGCGCCAGGCCCACCGAGCCATCGCAGTCGTAGAGCAGCGCCACTTGTGCCGCCAGCCGTTCGGGGGCGCCGCTGGCGGAGAAATGGTCGCGCAACCGCTTGGACTGGGTTTTCGATTCGGCCGACAGCAGGCCGTCTGTCGCTTCGGCCAGAATGCGCACGCCCTTGCCCAGGTCGGCAATCATCCGGCTCGGCGCGACCTGCCCGGCCGCGGTGCGCAGGACATCCGACATCAGGTTGCCCACCGCAGCGGCGAGCCGGTCGAACAGCATGAGCCGTGCTGCCTCGGGCATGGCGGTCGTTTCCAGTGACGACCACAGCTGGTCGAGTCCGAACAGCGATTCGACCGTCACGAAGGCGGCGGCAACCTGGCTCAGATCGACCCCTTCTTCTTCCGCCAGCTCGAACGGATGGATGATCCCCAGCCGGTTGACGATGCGGTTGGCCAGCTTGGTGGCGATGATCTCGCGCCGCAGGCGGTGGCTGGCAATCTGTGCCTTGAACTTGCTCCGCATCGGGGCCGGGAAGGCACCGAACAGAGTGCTTTCGAGCGCCGGATCATCCGGCAAAGTGCTCGTTTCGATTGCATCCTGCAGGACCAGCTTGGACGACGAAAGCAGCACCGCAAGCTCCGGCCTGGTCAACCCTTGGCCGTCTGCCGCCCGCCGCTGCAGGGTCTGGTTGTCGGCCAGTCCTTCGGTCCGCCGGTCGAGGTTGCCGCCCGCTTCAAGCGTGTCGATCAGGTGCATCTGCGCAGCCATCGCACGCGGCCCGCCGGTTTCCGCGATCGACAGCGCCAGTGCCTGCAACCGGTTGTCCTCGAGCACGATCGCGGCCACTTCGTCGGTCATTTCCGCGAGCAGCTTGATCCGTGCCTTTTCGGACAGTTTGCCGGCGCGTTTTGCGGCGGCGAGCGCGATCTTGATGTTGACCTCGTTGTCGGAACAATCGACCCCGGCCGAATTGTCGATGAAGTCGGTATTGATCCGCCCGTTGGCGCTGAGGGCGAATTCGATCCGCGCGGCCTGGGTCACGCCCAGGTTCGCGCCTTCCCCGATCACCTTTGCGCGCACGTCAGCCGCATCGACCCGAAGGGCATCGTTGGCCGGATCGCCGACAGCGACGTTGTTTTCATGGCTGGCCTTCACATAGGTGCCGATGCCGCCGAACCACAGCAGGTCGACCGGTGCCCTGAGAATGGCGGAAATCAGCGTGTCGGGTTCGTAGTCGCCCGGCTCCAGCCCGAGTGCCGCCGCCGCCGCCTTGGGCAGCTTGATCGTCTTGGCGCTGCGCGGCCAGACACCGCCGCCCCTGGAAATGAGCGACTTGTCATAGTCGTCCCAGCTCGAGCGGGGCAGGGCGAACATGCGGCTGCGCTCTTTCCAGCTGGCCGCCGCGTCGGGATCAGGATCGATGAAGATGTGACGATGGTCGAATGCCGCGACCAGCAGGATCGATTTCGACAGCAGCATACCATTGCCGAACACGTCACCGGACATGTCTCCGCAGCCCGCCACCCGCACCGGATCGCGCTGCACGTCGACACCCATTTCGAGGAAGTGCCGCTGGACCGAGACCCAGGCGCCCCTGGCGGTGATGCCCATCGCCTTGTGGTCGTAACCGTTGGATCCGCCCGAGGCGAAGGCATCATCGAGCCAGAAGTCGTGTGCTTCGGCAATGGCGTTGGCGATATCGGAGAACCGCGCGGTGCCCTTGTCGGCTGCAACGACGAAATAGGGATCTTCGCCATCGTTGATTTCGACATCGACAGGATGGACGATTTTGCCATCGACAATGTTGTCGGTGATCGAAAGCAGGGTGCGGATGAACACCTCGTAGCTCGCCTGCCCTTCAGCCGCCCAGCCGTCGCGGTCGATCGCCGGGTCGGGCAGCTGCTTGGGATAGAACCCGCCCTTGGCCCCGGTCGGGACGATGACCGCGTTCTTGACCCGCTGGGCCTTCATCAGGCCGAGGATTTCGGTGCGGAAATCGTCGCGGCGATCGGACCAGCGCAGACCGCCCCGGGCAACCGGGCCGGAGCGCAGGTGAATGCCCTCCACCCTGCGCGAATAGACCCAGATTTCCCGCCATGGCACCGGGCGGGGGAGGCCGGGTACCAGCGCGCTGTCGATCTTGAAGGCAAGGGCTTCCTCGCCCGCAGCGGCAAAGGCGTTGGTGCGCAGAATGGCTTCGATCAGCGCCAGATAGAGCCGGAGCAAGCGGTCGTCGTTGATCGCGGTAACGCGGGCAAGGCCCTGTCGGATGGCGCTGCGGGCCTCCCCGGCCGCTTTCTCGCGACCTCCGCCGAAGCCGGGCTCGTGCCGGGCGCGGAACAGGGCGATCAGGCCCCGGGTGACCTGCGGCGCACGGTACAGCGCATCGACCACGGTGTAGATGGTGTAACCCATGCCGGTCTGCCGCAGATAGCGATAGAACGCGCGCAGCCAGTCGGCTTCGCCGGCAGACAGGCCGGTTCCGGTCACCAGCCGGTTGAACGGATCGTTCTCGGCCTGCTGGTTGAGCACCGTGGCAATGGCCCGCTCGATTGTGTCGGCGCGCTCGAGCAATGGCGCTGCCGTATCTCCCGCTGGCAGGGCCAGCCGGAAATCGTGGATTGTCCCGAGTTTGCCCCCGGCCAGGCTGGTCGGGTTTTCCTCCAGCACGCGGAAACCAAAATTTTCAAGCGCAGGCACGGCATCGGACAGCGGCAGCGAACCTTCGTGTTCGTAGAGCTTGAGCCGCAGTTCCCCGGCATGGTCTTCCGGCAGGGTGAACAGGCGTGCCGCGCGGTGCGGGCCGGGGCGCGAGGCCTCGCCTTCGGCCAGTTGCGCATCGCGCAGCCGGCCAATGTCGAGCGCCGCTTCGCGCGGGCCGTAGTGCGCCCGGTAGCCAGTCGGGAAAGCGTCAGCGAACCGGTTGGCAAAGGCAGCGGCGCGGCCCTGCTCCATGGTCAGCGCCAGTTCCGATTCGACTGCCTCGCCCCAGCCGCGCAGCAGGGTCTGAAGCTGGCTGTCGAGCGCGGCCTCGTCGTGCCGGGCCTCGCGCTCGCCGCGCATGTCGAGCACGAAGCGCAGCATGGCGAGCGTACTGCCTTCGACCTGGAGGCTCCAGTCCAGCAGGTCGGCACCGGTGCCCTGTTCGACCAGTTGCTGGATTTGCAGCCTGATCTGAGTCGAGAGCAGGTCGCGCGGCATCCACACGAAGGCGAACAGGTGGCGCGCCAGCGGCGCTTCGACCAGAGCCAGGCGGGGGCGGGGCCGGTCCACCAGGCTCATCATCGCGGTCGAAACCCGCTCGATGTCGCGGCTGGCAAAGCCGATGGTCAGGTCGTGCGGGAGCGCGGTCAGGGCATGGACCAGCGACTTTCCGGCATGGCCCGAGGGATCAAGGTCGAGCTTGTCCATCAGCGCAGCGACATGGGCCCGCAGCACCGGGACCTGGCCGGGTGACGCGGCCAGCGCCGCGCTGGTCCATACCCCGGCATGGATCGACAGCGCGGTAACCTTGCCCGCTTCGCGCACCGGGACGATGAACAGGTCCAGCGGCACGCGGCGATGCACCAGACTGATCCGGTTGGCCTTGATGACAAGGAGATCGCGCTTTGCGCCCTTTTTCGGGTCATCGAACCAGTCAAAGGCGCGGTCACACGAAGCCTCGGCCAGAATGTCCCTCGCGCTGCGGCGACACACGCCCAGCAGGGCGGAGTGGCTGCAATCGCGGTGCCGGGTCATGTGGCCGAGCTGAGTCAACATGCCGCCTTCAAGCCATTCGAGCAGGGCCGCAGCCTCGCGGTCGGCCATCCCGGCGGCGTCGGCCCGCATGGCCTCACGCAGTTTTGGCCAGTCGCGCACGGCCACGTGAACGTCGGCCAGCGCCTGGCGCAGCGCCTTTTCCAGGTCGCGCCGCAACCGGGCATCGACCCGGTCGGTTTCGAGATAGATCATCGATTCGGGGACAAGGCCGCTTCCGTCGCCGGCCTCTTCGCCGATGTCCTCGAGCGTGCCTTCGGCGCTGCGGCGGACAGCGACGACCGGATGGACCAGCCGGTCGATCGCAATGCCGTGGGCGGCGATGGTCGCTGCGACCGAATCGACCAGGAATGGCTGGTTGTCGTTCACCAGGGCAATCCGCAGCATCCGCCGGCCTTCGGTGGCAGACAGGAGACGGACCACCGGCTCGCCCGGTTCCCGCCGGGCGGCGGCATCGGCCAGAAAGGCGGCGGCATCGGCCAGTTCGGCCGGGTTGAACTGGGTATCACCGGGCAGGACGGCATCGCGCATCTGACCGGCGAGCGCCTGTGCCAGCGGATGATCGGGCGCCAGCCGGCGCTGTGGCAGGGCATCGGACGGCTTGGCGGTCGAAGACCGGCCCTTTGAAGACCGGGGTGAAGTGCCCTTGGTGGAAGCCATTCGTCCTGCTCCGCGGGGCCTGTGCGCCCTCATCTGTCGACCAGCACTTTATTGCTGGACGCTGCAACAATACTGCGCCGATAGGCTTTCCCTTCCCTAAGGGCAAGCCAATGCGTGAGGGCCATCCATAGCAGAGGAAACCTTGCGGACGTAGCGGGTTGGCGTAGGTATTAACCCGCTAGCGCATCCACGGTCAGTTCCAGCGAGCGTATTCTCGCCTCAGGGTCGAAGGTGGACCCCGAGACGATGATCTCGTCCGCCCCGGTCCGCTCGACGAAGCGGCCGATGGCCTCGCGGACCGTGGCGGGCGCACCGATCGCGCTGGCCTGGCCGAGATGGGCGAGCATCGCCTGCGCCGGTGCCGGGAGGCTGTCGCGATAACCCGCGACCGGCGGCGGCAGCTTGCCCGGATTGCCCGTGCGGAGCCGGACAAAGCTCTGCGCCTGCGAACTGGCCAGCAGTTCGGCCCCGGCGTCGGTCTGGTCACAGATGACCGACATGGCGACCATGACATAGGGTTCGGCGAGATCGGGCGAAGGGCGGAAATCGCGCCGATACAGCGCCAGCGCCGTATCGAGGTGGTCGGGCGCGAAATGGGCTGCAAAAGCATAAGGCAGGCCCATCATTGCGGCGAGTTGCGCACCGAACAGGCTCGACCCCAGCATCCACATTGCGACATCGGCGCCGTGGCCCGGCGTGGCCCGGATCGCCAGTTCCGGCTCGCCGGTCAGCAGTGCCCGCAATTCGGCTACGTCCTGCGGGAACATCTCGGCTGCGCGGTGCAGGTCCTTGCGCAGGGCGCGGTGCAGTTCCGGCCCGGCACCGGGCGCGCGGCCAAGGCCGAGGTCGACCCGGCCCGGGAACATCGCAGCGAGGGTGCCGAACTGCTCGGCGATCTGGAACGGCGTGTGGTTGGGCAGCATGATCCCGCCCGAGCCGATCCGGATCGACCGGGTCAGCGTGCCGATGTGGGCGAGGACGACTGACGTTGCACCGCCGGCAATCCCGTCCATCGCGTGGTGCTCGGCCACCCAGAACCGGCGGTAGCCCAAACGCTCGGCGGCCTGGGCCAGCGCGACAGTGGCGGCGAAGGCCTGCTCCAGCGTGCCGCCTTCGCGCACCGGGACCAGATCGAGGACGGATAGCGGGATCATTCCCCCCGTACCTGCGCGATATATTCGGCCGCCGTCAAGGCGGCAGGGGTGCCGGGCGCGGACTGGAGCACGGATTGCCAGCTGCGCAGCGCCGCTTCATCCCGGCCCGCCAGCGCCGCGATAACCCCGGCCTCAAGTCCGATTTCCGGCCCGGTCGGGCGCAGGATCGCGGCGCGTTCGATCTGCGCCAGAGCCGTGTCAAGCTGGCCCATCCTGCGCGAGAGGGTGGCGGAGAGCAGCCAGGCCTCGTCGTTGTCCGGGTCGGCGGTACGAGCCTGCAGGAGCGCTTCGGCAGCGTCATCCTGCCGTCCGAGCGCAACCAGTGCGCGAGACCGGTCGATGGCGATGGCCCCGGCCAGTTGCCGGTCGCTGCCCGGGTCAATCTGTGCGAGTTCATCCAGTGCGGCCTGGGGGCGGCCTGCTGCGAGTTCGGCGGCGGCGGTCGCCAGCCCCAGGCGCGCGCCATAGGCGGCCTGATCGGATGGCAGGGCCTCTCTGGCATTCCTGAACGCGCTGGCCGCTTCCGGCCACCGTCCCAGCTCGGCCTGGGCAAGGCCCAGGCAGTGCCCGGCGATGGCCCGATCGAGTCCGGCGGCCCGGTCGAACCGGGCCTGCGCTTCCAGCAGGACGCCCTCGGCATTCCCGGCCACCCGTGCCCTGCAGGACTGGACCGGATCGCTTTCGACAATGGCCAGCGGCGGGCGCTGCCGTTCCCGGTTCAGGCGGCGCTGCTCGACGAGTTCCTCGGGCACGGCCGGGGGAAGGGCCAGGGCCGGGTTGGGCCCAACCTGCATCAGCAGGGGAAGGATCAGGCTGGCGGTCAACATGGGCGGTGGCTCACAGGTTTTCGATGGTGCGCAGCAACAGGGCAATGTCCTGCTCGCGCGACAAGCGGTGATCCCCGTCCTTGACCAGCGTGACCTGTACCGCGTCTGAAAGCAGCGCGTCGGCCAGCCTGAGGCTCGTTTCCCATGGTACGTCCGTGTCGCACTGGCCGTGGATCAGGCGGACCGGGCATTCGATCAGGATGGTGCGTTCCAGCATCAGCCGGCTCTGTGCGTCGCACCAGAACGCGGCGTGGGTGGGGGTAGGTTCCGGGCCATAGGGGTTGTCCTCGAACACCGTCTCGCCCTGTTCGAGCCGTACCTTCTGAGCCGCGTCATACCCCCATTCGGAAAAATCCGGCGCAGCGGCAATTCCGATCAGGCCGGCAACCCGCTGACCCAGCGCTTCTGCCACCAGCAGCATGAGCCAGCCGCCCATGCTGGAGCCGATCAGCACGACCGGCCCGTCAACCAGCGCCTCGACGAGGGCGATGACTTCGTCAGCCCAGCGCGTGAGCGTGCCCTCGGCGAACGTGCCTTCGCTGAGGCCGCACCCGGAGTAATCGAGCAGCAGGCAGGCGCGGCCCCGTGATCGGGCGTGGTCGAACACCGCAGTCGCCTTGCCGCCGCTCATGTCGGACATATAGCCGGGCAGGAACACCAGGGTCGGGCCGGTGCCGGGTATATGACGGTAAGCGATCCGGCGCCCATCGGGCAGGGTGTGGAAACGGTGCGCGCTCATCCTGCTGCCATGCCCCTGCCCGGCGGTCGATGGCAAGTCAGTACAGAGCAGGCAGGACCAGCGGTTCGTTGTCCGGGGACCGGCTTTCCTGGCCACATCCACCGAGGGCGAGGGCCATAAAAAGGAAAGCGAGCAGAGCCTTCATCCTTCGTTCTCCCGCTGGAAGATGGCCTCGATCGGCAGGGCAAACACGTCGGCGATCCGGAAAGCCAGCGGCAAGGACGGGTCATACCGGCCGGTTTCGATCGCGTTCACGCTCTGGCGGCTGACCTCGAGCCGCTCGGCCAGATCCTGCTGGCTCCAGTTCCGCTCGGCGCGCAGCACCTTGAGCCGGTTCTTCACGCGCAGGTCCCGGCCGTGCCCATGGTCAGCTTGTTGTAGAGCGCCCCTACCCCCAGACCGACGAACCAGAAGAAAGCCGCCCCGAACCCGCCGTTGCCGGCCGGTACCACTTCGAAGTTCTGGAGGAATTCCCAGATTGTCATGATCGTCAGGCAGAAACCGGTTGCGACCATGCACTGGCGCACGATCAGCATCCGGATGAACTCGTCCGTTTCCTCGACGATGAAGCGCATTACTGCCCAGAACACGCCAATGACCGGCAGTGCGGGGGCAATCGCCAGCGGCCAGGCGCCCGCGCCCGATACCATGTCGTTGCGGAACAGCCAGACGGCGGCAAACAGGACGGCCAGATAGACCGTCATCAACACGGCGAGGCGGCGGACATAGCGGCGCGCTGCGGGGCTCCAGGGCTGTGCCATGATTCAGGACCTTCCTGCGCGGCACGATCCGCACGTTGCCCGGTCGCGCCGGTAAAGCGAGTTGAGGGCGACTATCGTGACCCCTCCGATAAGTGCGGTGGCCACGCCTGTGTCGAAGTCCAGCAGCGCAACCGCCATGATTACCCCGGCCCAGACAAGTGCTTCCCGATATCGATTCATGGTCAAGTGTCCTTTCA
>NCJP01000225.1 GCA_002278985.1 Erythrobacter sp. 34-65-8 | reverse complement strand
GAATATCGAAGCGGTCGCTTCATTCAACCTGACCGCCGCCGACAAAGAGGCTTTCGCCCATGCACGCCCTTCGATCAGCGAACTCGCGAAAGATCGCTGGGAAGACTGAGAGTTTTCTTCGACATACTCACAGCTTTCACCGAGTTCGAGAGCGACTTATCCGGGTCCGCACCCGAGAAGAGGCGAAGATCGCTCGGAACAGGGACGAGCGTATGCATCCGGTGAAGACCGCGGTGTGATGCTGGTCGGCGCGTAGACCGGGTCAGGCGGCGATGGCTGTGGTGCGCGGCGCCCAGTTCCACGGCAGGAGCTTGTCGAGCTTGGTTGCCGGGTGATCGGCGATGCGGGCGAGGACATCGGCGAGCCAGGCCTGCGGATCGATATCGTTGAGCTTCGCGGTCTGGATCAGGGTGTAGATGATCGCAGCGCGCTGCCCGCCGCGGTCGGAGCCGCAGAACAGCCACGCCTTGCGGCCGAGCGGGATGCAGCGGAGCGCGCGCTCGGCGGCATTGTTGGTGAGGCAGATCCGGCCATCGTCGAGGAAGCGTGTGAACGCGTCAGCGTCTCCATCTCCTCATCCTGCAGATAGTTCTTGGCGATCCGCTCACGCGTCCTGCTTCTCCGAACGGGTGCTATCGGCGTGCATTTCCGGAACGTGCAAATCTGCAATGGCGTCCAGCACCCTGCATATCGTCGCCGCGCCCTGAGGCGTCTGGTCCCAGATCCGACGCAGGCTGGCATTCGCCTTCGCCCACTCTGGATCCATCCGCGAGGATTCCCCCATTTTCGGCACCTTGACCCCCAGAACGCGGCACACCTGCACCACATTGGCGCTGACGGTCTTGAAGTTCCCGGAGCAGATGCGCCCGACCTGGCTCGGATGCACGGACGCGAGCCGCCCGATCTCGGCATTGCTGCGCCCGCTGGCCGAATACCTGTCAGCAATTCTCCTCTGGAGCGAACTTAACTGCTTGCTTGTTGGCTTCATGCAAATTAGCATGATTAAAGTGACGCAAATTTGCAAGGAGTGATCGATGGACGAGATCCGATTTTATCGGGCTAGCGAGAAGCCCTTCGGCGCCTTCAGCAACCTCTACCGCCGCGAAATAGAGTTTGAGGGCGAGCTCTACCCGACGAGCGAGCACGCCTATCAGGCCGGGAAGGCACGGAAGGCCGAGGTCAAGAAGTGGCTTATGGAGGCTCCGTCGCCTTCGCTCCTAGCGATGGCGGCCCATGGCCTATACTACTGGGACGTCGCCCCCGGCTGGTCGACGAGCAAGTTCGACCGCATGCGGGCGGTGCTGCGCGCCAAGTTCACCCAGCACGCGGACCTGCGCGACCTTCTCCTCTCGACCGGCGATGCGCAGCTCATCGAGACGGCCACGGTTGACAACGAGGTCAACCGCCTCTGGGGGGAGGTCAACGGCGTCGGGCGCAACATGCTGGGCGTAATGCTGATGGAACTCCGCGCGGAACTGCGCAACGAGGCTCCGGGATTCGACGCCTACCTCGTGGTAGCCGCGTGATCCCCTGACAACGGCCTCGCACTGGCGCCGAGTATCCCGCGGACGTATTCGGCGCCGCGCTTCCTGAACAGCCCGCGCGCACCGGCGTAGGCGCAGTTCTCCGCTGCCAGCCGCTGCCCGGCCACGACGCCTCCAAGGAGCGCCCCGGCCGTGAGCCGCGCCGTACCGAAGCCGTTCGCGAGCACCCAGTCGATCACTCCGACGCTGACCATGTCGCCTGAACCGCAGGTGTCCAGAACCTCCGGTGCGTCGATCGCGTCGCACCAGATCGTCTGCTCGCCATCCCGCACCTCGAGGCCATCGGCTCCGTGGGTGACGATCATGATGCAGTTGTAGACACGGTCCGCAAGCCGTCCGCCTAGGCGATCCTCCGAGAACTTGAGGATCGTCGCGATCCGAAGCGCCTCGTCGAACAAATCATCGTACTCGATGTCCGAAGGTTCGAAGAATACCACCGCGCCGGCCGCTCCCGCCGTCCTCATGGCCACCAGTATGCTCTCCGACAGCCGGTCCGCATAGAAGACGGCACATTGGGCGAGCATCGATTTGGCCAACGAGACTTCCTCGACACCGATGGGCTCGTACCGCGGGAAATCCTCGCTCGTCTCCGGGCATACGAAGCTGAAGTCATGCTGGCCCAGGTCGGTGTCCAGCGTCTGCGCCAGGACCGGCGAGCGCAGATCGGCGCGACGCCTAATGAAGTCCGTGATGGCACCGGCCTCCATAAACTCATCTACGAGCCGCCCGCCCTCATCGTCGTCGCCCAGCAGCAGGACGGGTGCGACCTGGCGGTGGAGCATGGCGAGCGAAAGCAGGACGTTGCCGCAGGATCCCCCCAACGCCTCACCGGCGAAGTCCCCATCTGCGTAGACCCGGTCGAGCACCGTGAAACCGGTTCCGGCGACGTCGATCCGATTCTCGTTCAAAAATTTCGCAGCGCTCATGTTAACTTTTTGTACTCGTTTGGTGTCACCTGTCGAGACCCAGTGACGCGAGGTCGAGGCGAATCCCCCCAGCGTCCGATGCTACCAGACTCCTCAGGATTCGGAGAAGGGCTTCGGGGCCGACGGGATGGAAGCCGAACATGGACCAGCAACCGTCCGCCGCAGCGCAAACGTCCCCTACGCTGATGCCGAATGAATGGGATAGCAATGCGTGGTCGTTGCCCGGCCGGGAGCCGCTATCCCCGAAGCACAGCACCTCGGCATCCGCCGGCATGCCGTTCCTGAGCTCCCGAACCACAGCGAGCTTTGACGAAGACGCCGGCACGATGTCGTAGCTGTGGCCGGAACCGGTCACGCGGACCCTGCCGTCGGCGAACGCCGGGCAGTCGCGCAGATCGGCG
>NCJP01000027.1 GCA_002278985.1 Erythrobacter sp. 34-65-8 | reverse complement strand
GTCGTCGGACACGCGCGAGGGGGTGTCCGGCACGTCTACTGTCACGGCGCGCGACCCGGAACTGGCCGGCGGCCTCGACTGCATCACGGTGACCGACGTCGTGATCATCAAGGGCGAGGAAACCACAGCTGACAAGCGGATGTGCCGCCCGCCCGGTTCGCGGCGCTATTCGCTGGTGGCATGATGCGCGGGGGCAAGGTTGCTCTCGCCTGCGCGGCGTTGCTCGCGCTGGGTGCAGCCCCGGCGCCAAATTCGGCGGCAGACCCCGACAATCCGACCTGCCCGAAGGAGCCGGACTGGGGCCACGACAAGGCGATGACGCTGACCCCAGCCACCCGCGGCGGCAAGCGCGTGCTGCTGGCCGAGGGCGTGATCGACCCGTTCCTGCCTGACCGGATGCGCGCCGCGCTGGAAAAGGACGAACTGATCGAGGAAGTCTGGCTGCGCTCGCGCGGGGGCGATGCGGAAGCGGGCAACGAAACCGGCAAGGTGATCCGGTCCTACCCGGGGATGCTCACCCGCATACCGGCGGGCTGGGCCTGCTTTTCCTCGTGCAATTTCGTGTTCATGGGCGGGGACCGGCGCCACGTCGAGCCGGGCGGGGTGTTCATGGTCCATATGTTCACCCACACCGGCCAGCGCGACGTGATCGCCGGATCGGTCGAGAAGGGCACCGAGGATACGGTGGAGCTGATCGGCGAAATCGAGCAGCTTTCCGCGCTGCTCGCCAGCGAGGACAACGATTTCCTGATCCGCATGGGCGTCAGCCGCAAGCTGCTGACTGAAGTGATGTATCGCCAGCTGGCGACCGGCGGGCAGGGCGGTTCGGGCCAGCGTTACTGTCTGAACCAGGACGAAGTGCGCAAATACAACGTCATGCCGATGGAGCGCGCCGCAGACTGAGCCACGGCGCGCTCTGGCAGATCAGGCGAAAGGCCCCGCGCGCATGATCTCGGCCACCGGCTTGCGGCCGGAAACGACTTCCTTGTCGCGCAGGAAGTCGGGCAGGCGGTCGGCCGGGGCGGGGCGGCCGAGGGCGATGGCGGCTTCGACGCGGTGGTCATCCGGCACGCCCAGCTCCGCCGTGGCGCGGGCGAAGTCGACCCCGGTCATCCCGTGCGCGGCATAGCCCATGTGGGCGGCCTGCAGCGCCAGGTTCTGCCAGGCGGCCCCGGCATCGAAGCTGTGGCTGTGGCTGGGCGAGACCTGATCGCCTTCGCCCATGGTGGTCTTGGAGACCGCGAACAGCAGCACCGAAGCCTCCTTCGCCCAGCCCTGATTGAACTCGACCAGCAGCGCCAGGAACCGCTCCCAGTGGGCATCATCGCGGTGGGCGTAGAGGAAGGTCCACGGCTGGATGTTGTAAGCCGAGGGGGCGAGGCCCGCCGCCTCCAGCAGGACTTCAAGATCGGCCTGCGGCATCGCGCTGGCATCGAAACTGCGCGGGCTCCAGCGCTCGCGGATCAGCGGCAGGATGGCGGGATTGGTGGTGCGGGTGGTCATGGTCGGATTTCCTTTTCGAAGATCATTCGCCTCCCCCTTGCGGGGCGCGCGAGGTTTCAAGCCGCGTCGACGAGGACGAGTTCGCTGTCCTCGAGCGCGGTGATGGTCACGGCAGGCAGGGCGGTGATCGCCACCCCGTCGCGGGCATTTGCTTCCACGTCTTCCACCCGCACCTTGCCGGTGGCCGGGACGAGATAGAGATGGCGGCCGGGCTCGCGCGGGACATAAGTGGTGCTCTCGCCTGCCTTCAGGGTTGCGCCGAGCACGCGGGCATCGGCCCTGATGGGGAGCGCCTCACCGTCATTGGCGGTCCCGCTGGCGAGCGGAACGAACGCGCCGGAGCGGTCCGACCTGGGGAACTTGGCTGCGCCCCAGCTCGGGCTGCCGCCGCGCTGATCGGGAATGATCCAGATCTGGAACAGCGTGGTCGCCTCGTCCTCCAGGTTGAATTCGGAGTGCTGCACGCCGTTGCCCGCGCTCATCACCTGCACGTCGCCGGCCTCGGTGCGGCCTTCGTTGCCCATGCTGTCGCGGTGGGTGATAGCGCCGGTGCGGACATAGGTGACGATCTCCATGTCGCTGTGCGGATGGGTGGGAAAGCCGCTCCTCGGTGCGATCAGGTCGTCGTTCCACACGCGCAGGGCGCCCCAGTGAACCCGGGCGGGATCATGGTAGCCAGCGAACGAGAAGTGGTGGCGCGCGTCGAGCCAGCCGTGGTTGGCGGCGCCAAGGGTGGCAAAGGGGCGGAGTTCGATCATCGGTGGTCTCCTTCGGGTTTCGAGTACGAGGGCGAGATAGGCCTTGCCGTTTCAACTGATAAGTGAAACAAAACTGGCCATGATGTTCAGGAAATCCGAACAATGAAACTCGGCGAACCCACACTCGACCAGCTCCGCCTGTTCCTCGCCGTGGTCGATCATGGCAGCTTCGGCGGCGCGGCACGCGGCATGGGGCGGGCGGTCTCGGCGGTCAGCTATGGCATTGCCCAGATGGAGGCTTTGCTCGGGGTCAGCCTGTTCGCGCGCGAAGGTTCGCGCCGCCCGGTGCTGACCGAGGCGGGACTGGGCCTGCTGGCCGAAGCGCGGGCGGTGGCAGACGCGGCCGACACGCTGATGGCGAAGGCCCGCAGCCTCCATGCCGGCCTTGAAAGTTCGCTCTCGCTGGTGGTCGACGTCATGGTGCCGGGCGAAGCGACGGCGCGGGTGCTGCGCGATTTCCGGGTCATGTTCCCGACCACCGCCCTGCGCCTGCAGGTCGAGGCGCTGGGTGCGGTCGCCGCCTGCCTGCTCGACGGGGAGGCGGATCTCGCCATCGGCGGCCCGGTGGTGATCGAATTGCCCGACCTGGAGCGGCAGACGATCGGCGCGGTCGAACTGATCCCGGTCGCCGCGCCGGATCACCCGCTGGCCGGGCCGCAAGTGCAGCCGGGAGAAAGCCGCCGCCACCTGCAACTTGTCCTGACTGACCGCTCCGCCTTGTCTGAGGGGCGCGAATTTTCCGTCCTCAGCCCGCAGACCTGGCGGCTGGCCGACCTGGGCGCCAAGCACGAATTGCTGCGGCAGGGGATCGGCTGGGGCAACATGCCGCGCCACATGGTGCGCGATGATCTGGCCAGCGGCGCGCTGATCGCACTCGACCTGCCGGAAAAGCCGGGTGCGATCTATCCGCTCAATGCCCTGTGGCGCCGCGACAGCCGCCTCGGCCCCGCGACCAGCTGGCTGATCGATGCGTTCAGGGAGAGGTTGGCCACGTGTCCGGAGTGAGGGGCGAAGAGAGCTAAAGCCGTGGAGGCCCGAACCTGACCGGCGGGTCGCCCGCAGCCCACGGCGCGAACTTGTCCATGACGGCCGCGAACAGCCCTGACGCGAGGTGGCGTTCCAGCCATTCCTGCAGGCGGGGGATCGGCTGGGCGTCGAACCAGATGCGGTCGTGGTTGGCGAACTGGCGAATGAAGGGAAACAGGGCGATGTCGGCCAATGTCCGCCTTTCGCCCAGCAAACAGGCGCGGTCGGTCTGGCGGAAATTCAGGTCGCTCAGGATGGCCAGGCATTCGCCGCGATGATCGGCCCGCGCGTTGCCCGGTTCATTCTCGTAGCGGTCGGGATATTTGTAGCGGTCAAGATGATGCTTGAAGGGGCCGTCGATCAGGTTGATCAAGGCGTGGTCATCACCCACCAGCCAGCCTTCGGGATCGTGCCGGGCAAGTGCCCAGCGCATGATGGCGAGGCTCTCGTCAATCACGGCATGATCGGGCAGCACCAGCACCGGGACCGTGCCCTTGGGCGAGGCGGCGAGCAGTTCCGGCGGTTTGGCCGAGAGCTTGATCTCGCGCAGTTCGCAAGCCGTGCCGCTGATCCACAGCGCCATCCGCGCGCGCATGGCATAGGGGCAGCGGCGGAAGCTGTAGAGGACGGGGAGCGGGTTCATCCTGATGCCGGTCCCCCGGTGTTGGGCCGCGTTGCGCCGATGTGGGCCGTGCCGCGCTGGCGGGCGAGCGCTTCCTGTCGCTGCCGCTCGGCATAGCGGGCGCGGTCGGCTTCGTCGCGGGTGTCGATGCAGTGGGGGCAGCTTACCCCCTCGACATAGGCGGGATCGGCGCGCTCGGCCTCGCCCAGCGGATAGCGGCAGGCGCGGCACTGGGTGTGGGTGCCGATCTCCAGCCCGTGCCCAACCGCGACGCGCTCGTCGAACACGAAGCATTCGCCCTGCCACAGGCTTTTAGTTTCAGGCACTTGCTCGAGGTATTTGAGAATCCCGCCCTGGAGGTGATAGACCTCCTCGATCCCTTCGGCGCGCAGGAAGCTGGTCGATTTCTCGCACCGGATGCCGCCGGTGCAGAACATCGCGACCTTTTTCTTGCCGCTGAGCAGCGCGTCGCGGTGGGCGCGGAACCATTCGGGAAAATCGCGGAAGGTGGCGGTCTGCGGATCGACCGCCCCGGCGAACGTGCCGATCCTGACTTCGTAATCGTTGCGGGTGTCGATCACCACCGTGTCCGGGTCCGCAATCAGTGCGTTCCAGTCTTCGGCGGCGACATAGCGCCCGACGCTGAGCGTGGGGTCGATATCGGGCTGGCCCATGGTCACGATCTCGCGCTTCACGCGCACTTTCATGCGGTGGAAGGGCAGGGCCGGGGCATGGGCGTACTTGACCTCGAGCGCGGCGCAGCCGGGCAGGGCGCGGATAGCCCCAAGCACTTGCACAATCGCGTTCTCGCCGCCCGCAATGGTGCCGTTGATCCCCTCGCGCGCGAGCAGCAGCGTACCTTTGATGCCGACTTGCTCGCACACTGCCAGCAGCGGACCGCGCAGGGCCTCCGGGTCTTCGAACCGCGTGAACTGGTAGAGCGCGGCGACAGTGATGGGGCTTGCGCCCGCCATATCGGTCAGACCCTCATCATCCAGCCGTGCGGGTCCGCCACCGTGCCGGTCTGGATGCCGACCAGCTTTTCGCGCAGCCGGGCGGTGGTCTGGCCGATGCCGCCGGCGCCGATGGTGAATGCGCCGTCCGGTCCGGCCACCTTGCCCACTGCGGTGACGACAGCGGCGGTGCCGCAGGCCATGACCTCGACCAGCCGCCCGCTGGCCGCATCCTCGCGCCACTGGTCGATGCTGTACATCGCCTCCGACACCTCCAGCCCTTCCTCGCGCAGCAGGGTGATCAGGCTGTCACGGGTGATACCGGGCAGGATCGTGCCGGTCAGCCGCGGGGTGATCACGCGGCCATCGTCGAACACGAAGAACAGGTTCATGCCGCCCAGTTCCTCGACCCACTTGCGCTCGACTGCGTCGAGGAACAGCACCTGGTCATGCCCCTTGGCGAAGGCCTGCCCGGTGGGGACGAGGCTGGCGGCATAGTTGCCGCCGCACTTGGCCGCGCCGGTGCCGCCGGGGGCGGCGCGGGTATAGTCCGAAATCCAGATGCTGACCGCCTTGGCGCCCGACTTGAAGTAATTGCCCGCCGGGCTGGCAATGACCATGAACTTGTACTGCCTGGCCGGGCGGACGCCGAGGAAGGCCTCGGTCGCGATCATGAACGGGCGCAGGTAGAGCGCGCCGCCCTCGACCGTGGGAAACCAGTCCCGGTCAACGCTGAGCAACTGGCGGATCGCCTCGATGAAGGTCTCTTCGGGCAGGGCGGGCATCGCCAGCCGCGCGGCACTGGCGTTGAAGCGGGCGGCGTTGGCCTCGGGCCGGAACAGCGCCATGCCGCCATCGGGCTGGCGATAGGCCTTCATCCCTTCGAAGATTTCCTGGGCATAGTGCAGCACGCTGGCCGCCGGATCGAGCATGATCGGGGCGCGCGGGCCGACCACCCCGTCCTGCCAGCCGCCCTTGGCCTCGTCATAGTCGATCGTGACCATGTGGTCCGAAAACAGCGTGCCGAAGCCGGGATCCTTCAACGCTTCATCGCGCTGGTCGGCAGGCATCGGGGCGGGGTGGGGCTGGGTCGTGAAGTGCATCCTGCGCGGTTAGTGCGGCACGCGCGCAAGAGCAAGTATCCTCCCCGAAGCGGAGAGGACAAATGAAAAGGGCAGCTCCGCGCCCCAATGGATGGGGGCTGGAACTGCCCTTGACATGGTCAGCGGCCGGAAGTGCCGCTCACGAAGCCTTACTCGGCCAGAGGGTTACCGAGTATGCTCCGTAGGGATCTTCACCGACCTCGCTACTGAACCATGAGACATCGGATCACCTCCTTTCGCGCTTGTGAGCCAGACCCCGCGTTTCACCGGGGGCCGAGAGCCGCGTGTGCCGCTGGCCTCAGGCCGGAATGTGAGTCAGATCGGCGCGCAAAACAAGCCTTGTATTAAAGTTTTCCCGCGTCAGAATCGCCCGCCTTGCCGCCAGCCTCACTGGCAGTCATCCACCACCCGGGTCACTTCCGGCCAGGACGGCAGGTAGAGCGCCGGCAGACCCGGCACTTCGACAGCAAACCGGCCGCGCGTATAGGCCATCGCCGCCAGCAGCGGATCGCGCGCGTTCAGCCGCGTGGCGACCGCGCCTTCCCGCGCACCGGCAGAGACGACGCGTTCGAGAGTGCGGGTCCGGATGGTGAACGTTCCCGCGCCCGGCGCGTTGCCGAGAGCGCGCAGTTCGACATCCCTTGCGGCGGTGCAGGTCAGCTGGAACAGGCGGCGGCCGTCCTGCCCCACGAAATCGGCCACGCTGTCCTGCCCGGTCAGGCGGTGGACCCAGCTTCCCGGCGTGGCAGGCTCCAGATCCCATGCTGCCGCGGGCGGCGGGGCCAGCACCGGCGGCGGGTTGGGCCGGGGCGACGGGGTGGCCACCGGCGGAGGTTCGGCCTGCGGCACCACGCGCCCGCAGGCCGCGAGCGCGCAGAGCGAAGCGAGGGATAGCGCGGATATGAGGATACGGCCGGTAGACATGCAAACTCCGTGTTTCATGTGGCAGTAATGCGCGCTAACCCCATTCGGGTCCATGGCCAAGAAACAACGCCTCGATCAGATGCTCGTCGAACGCGGGCTGGTGGAAAGCCGCACCCGCGCGCAGGCGCTGGTGATGGCGGGGCTGGTGTTCAGCGGCGAACAGAAGCTGGCCAAGCCGGGGCAGCAGCTCGCGGTCGACCTGCCGCTGGAAGTGCGCGGGCGCGATCACCCGTGGGTCAGCCGGGGCGGCATCAAGCTGGCCCACGCGCTGGACCACTTCGCCCTCGATCCGGCAGGCGCGGTGGCGATGGATATCGGCAGTTCGACCGGCGGGTTCACCGACGTGCTGCTGCAGAAAGGCGCGGCGCACGTGTTTGCCGTCGATTCCGGCACCAACCAGCTCGCCTGGAGCCTGCGGCAGGACCCGCGCGTGACGGTGCTGGAGCAGACCAGTGCGCGGGTGCTGACTCCCGCCCAGATTGACCGGCCCTGTGACTGGGTGGTGTGCGACGCCAGCTTCATCAGCCTGATGAAAGTACTGGCGCGCCCGTTCGAACTGGCTGCCCCGCAGTGCCGCGCGGTGGCGCTGATCAAGCCGCAGTTCGAGGTGGGGCGCGAGGAAGTGGGCAAGGGCGGGGTGGTGCGCGATCCCACGCTCCACGCCCGCGTGTGCGACGAGGTGCGCGCCTGGTTCGAGGCGGGCGGCTGGCAGGTACAGGGGATCGTCGAAAGCCCGATCACCGGGCCGGAGGGGAACGTGGAGTTCCTCATTTCGGCGAAACGGGGTTAGATTCCGCCAGTTATCAGCGGACTGGTTGCGCCGGCGCCCGCTGCTTGGCACAAGGCGCGGGCGCCGAATCACGGCGCAGCCTGCCTTCGGGGAGAGATAATGAGCGGCCTTGCCTCGCAAGCCCAGATCCGCGCCAGCGTGCTTCGCTGGTCGCTGTTCACCGTGCCGGCATCCGTGCTGCTCGGTTCCTTTGCTGGCCGGCTCAGTGGCAGCGGCGCGGGCAACCCCTGGTTCGACGCGCTGCAAAAGCCCGACATCTTTCCCGATCCGATGTGGTTTGGGATCGTCTGGGGCATACTCTATGTGCTGATGGGCATTGCCGTGGCGCTGGTCGGCGCGGCCTGGGGCGCGCGCGGGCGCACGGCGGCGCTGGTCTCGTTCGCAGTGCTGTTCGTGCTGCTGCTGGGATGGAGCCCGCTGTTCTTCGCCCTGCACCAGATGACCTGGGCGCTGGTCCTGCTGGGGGTGATTGTCGCCGCCACCCTGATGACGGTGCTGCTGTTCGCCAGGGTGCGCAAGCTGGCGGCCTGGCTGATGGTGCCGCTGCTGGCCTGGACCAGCTTCGCCAGCCTGCTCAATTATGAATTCCTCCGCCTCAATCCCGAATTCGACGGGGCCAATCCGACCCAGGCGCAGCAGCGGATCGAATTTTGAGTTGAGGAATCGGCGCGCCCCGCCCACATAGGCGCGATGCAAAGCCAGAACCCGATGATCGCCGATTTCGTCAAGCTGCTCAACGGGGCGGCAGGCACCTTTGCCGGCATGACCCGCGAAGCCCGCGAAAGCGCCCGCGAGCGCATTCGTGAGACCATGGGCGGGATGGATTTCGTCTCCCGCGAGGAATTCGACGCGGTCAAGGCGATGGCCGCCAAGGCGCGGGAAGAGAACGAAAAGTTGGCCGAACGCCTTGCCGTGCTGGAAGCAAAGCTGAAATAGCCGCGGGCCTGCGCGGATGAACCTGTCCGCCCCCGCCATCCTTCTTGCTGCCCGGCAACACGGCGAGACTGCGGTCATCGCGCGGTTCCTGACGGAAGACCACGGGTTGGTGGCGGCCTATGTCGCGGGCGGACGCGGGCGGGTGTTGCGGCCGGTGGTCATCCCGGGCAACCTGGTGGCGGTCGAACTCCGGTCGAAATCCGACAGCCAGTCGCCGTTTGCCCGGCTCGAGCTGGTGGAGAGCCGCGCCCCGTGGCTGGGCGAGCCGCTGCCCGCCGCCGCTATCGGCTGGGCCACGGCGCTCACCGCCAGCGCACTGCCCGAACGGTCGGTCTATGCCGGGCTTTACAACACGCTGGACGCGCTTCTTCGTGCGATCTGCCATGCCGGCAGCGCGCGAGGCTGGCTCCGCGGGCTGATCGCCTTCGAGGCGCTGCTGCTGCGCGAACTCGGTTACGGCGGGGGGGTGCCGCCTGCCGAAGCCGATCTTGCCGCGCTGCTCGAAATCCTTGCCCGGCAAGGCCCGCTGATCGAGCGCTACCTGCTTGCCGAGCGGAACCGCGATGTTATGGCCGCCCGCGATATCCTGCGGGACAGATTGGGGCGGATGACGGCATGAAGATTGCAGTTCTGGCAGGCGACGGGATCGGCCCCGAGGTCACGCATGAAGCGGTGCGGGTGCTTGAGGCGTTGGGCCTGCCCGGGCTGGAGCTGGCCGAGGGCGATGTCGGTGCCGCCGCTTACCGCGCGCACGGCCATCCTCTGCCGCAAGCGACGATCGACCTTGCCCGCGCCAGTGACGCGGTGCTGTTCGGCGCGGTCGGCGATCCGGCCTGCGACCATCTCGAACGCGCGCTGCGGCCGGAACAGGCGGTGCTTGGCCTGCGCACGCATCTCACGCTGTTTGCCAACCTGCGCCCGGCGAAGGCTTTTGCGGGGCTGGAGGAACTCTCTGCCCTGCGGCCCGAAATCGCCCGCGCAATCGACCTGCTGATCGTGCGCGAACTCAATGGCGATGTCTATTTCGGCGACAAGGGCCACCGCACGCTCGATGACGGGCGGCGGCAGGGGTGGGACATGATGGCCTATGCCGAAGACGAGGTGCGCCGCATCGCCCATCTCGCCTTCCGCGCGGCGCAGGGCCGGGGCAAGCGCCTGACCAGCGTCGACAAGGCCAATGTGCTCGAAACCAGCCAGCTGTGGCGCGATGTGGTGATCGAGGTTGCCGCCGACTATCCCGATGTCGCGCTCGACCACATGTATGTCGATAATGCCGCAATGCAGCTGGTCCGCGCCCCTGGCGCGTTCGACGTGGTGCTGACCGGTAACCTGTTCGGCGACATCCTGTCCGACCAGGCCAGCATGTGCGTGGGCTCGATCGGCCTGCTCGCGAGCGCCAGCCTGGGCGAGCGGCAGACCGATTATGGCACGTTCGGCCTGTACGAGCCGATCCACGGCAGCGCGCCCGACATTGCCGGGCAGGGCAAGGCCAACCCGATGGCGGCCATCCTCAGCGCGGCGATGATGCTGCGCCACAGCTTCGGGCGCGAGACCGAGGCGGCGCGGATCGAAGCGGCGGTGGCCCGCGCGCTGGCTGACGGCGTGCGCGGCGGTGACCTCGGCGGCAGCGCCGGGACCCGCGCAATCGGTGATGCGGTGCTGGAGCGGCTGTGAGCCTGCGGCTCGCCATCATCCTCCCTACCCTTGAAGAGCGCGAGAACCTCGCGCCCCTGATCGCCCGGATCGATGCCGCGCTGGCGGGCATCGCCTGGGAAGTGATCGTGGTCGACGATGACAGCGCCGACGGCACGGCGGAGGAAGCGCGCCGGATCGGGCGGCTCGACCCGCGCGTGCGGGTGATCCAGCGGATCGGGCGGCGCGGGCTGGCCTCGGCCGCGATCGAGGGGATGTGCGCCACCGCTGCCCCGTTCGTGGCGGTGATGGACGCCGACCACCAGCACGATCCGGCGCTGCCGCCCGCGATGCTGGCCGGGGTGGAGGGCGGCCACTCCGATGTGGCGGTGGCTTCGCGCTTTGCTCCGGGTGCCAGCACGGCAGGCTGGCACGCGCCCGAGCGGGAGCGGCTCTCGGGGCTGGGCAATGCGCTGGTTCGGCTGGCCACGGGCGAGCGGCTGAGCGACCCGCTGAGCGGCTATTTCCTGCTGCGGAGCGACCTTGTCCGCGCGCTCGCCCCGCGGCTGTCGGGGATCGGCTTCAAGCTCCTGCTCGACATTCTTGCCAGTGCGGCCGAGCCGCTGCGGGTGCGCGAGTTCCCGCTTGCCTTCGCCGCGCGGCGCGCTGGCACCAGCAAGCTGGAACCAGCGATCCTGCTCGATTTCCTCGCGGGGATTTATGATCGCTGGCTGGGGCGGATCATCCCCACCCGGTTTGCCCTGTTCGGCGCGGTCGGCGCGCTGGGCGTGGGGGTTCATCTGGCAGTGCTGGCGCTGCTCTATCCCGGCGTGACCGGGTTGTTCTGGCAGGCGCAGGCGCTGGCGACCTTCGTGGCGATGACCGGCAATTTCCTGCTCAACAATGCGCTGACCTATCGCGACCGGCGATTGAGCGGGGTGCGGGCCATGCTGGCCGGGTGGGCGGGCTTCTGCGCCACCTGCGCTGTCGGCGCGCTGGCCAATGTGGCGGTCGCGAGCCTGCTGGAAGCACGCGGCGTTTACTGGCTGCTGGCTGGCGCAGCGGGGATCGTGGTCGGCGCGGTGTGGAATTATGCCTTGTCGAGCCGGTTCGTGTGGGGGCGGTACTAGAGCGTATCGAGCTAGGTGGGATCACCTGGCGACTCGGAAAACGTAA
>NCJP01000224.1 GCA_002278985.1 Erythrobacter sp. 34-65-8 | reverse complement strand
AGCAGTGAGCAGAAAAAGATCAGGTGCGCGGCGTGATGCTCCAGCGGCACCTCTTTCTCTGCCGCCTCGCGGGCGCAGGTCTCGTAAGCGAGCGCGATATCGCCGAGCAGTTCCGGCGGGCCATCGGCAGCCAGGGCGAGCAGTTCATCGCGCGCAAGCATCGGGAAACTGAGCACATTGGTCGGCTTGTCGCGCCCGCGCCATTCGCGGTTGAGCGCGTGGACTTCGGCGTCGGACGTCAGGAGCAGGCTGACCTCAAGCCGCGCGTTGGCCAGCGCCGGTTCGACCTGCGCCGCGGCATGGGCGGCGCGGCGGGCCAGGGCTTCCCAGTCGCCCCATTCGCCTTGTGGGGTGGGCCAGTGTTCGGTTTCGATTTCGAGGTTCATCACCGTAACCGGTACGTCAGGGGAAAAGGTGGGCTCAACTCCATCGTCATTCTCCGGATTCTTCCCCCGTCCATGACGAGTAGTGGTGGACCCAGCAGGCGATCACATATTTGTCCATGCCGGGTGGAATCACTGCGGTATTCCAGTTCTCTCCGGCGAACGCCGCGAGCGAGGCTTCGTCTTTCCATTGGGAGATCATCGCATATTCGTCGCTCGCCCAGCGCGACGGCCGGAGGATCTGAACATCACCTGCCCCCTCCTTGTCCGTCACTGCAGCTATCGAGACAGACGCAAACTTCCGTTCGAATTCCTCCCGCAGCTCAGGGTGTATTCGAACCCGGAAAATCCTGGTGATCGTCATCTGAATTTCCGTGGTCGCTGGCCTGTCTGAAAGCAATCGATAGCAGTCGGCGGCGGTGCTAACCCGGCCCCTCGTACGCCTCCACGATCCGGCCCACGATCGGGTGGCGGACCACGTCGGCGGCAGTGAAGCGGATCGTGCCGAAGCCTTCGACGCCCTCCAGCTTCTCGACCGCATCGGCCAGGCCGCTCATCCGGTCGCCGCCGGGGATATCGACCTGGCGCGGGTCGCCGCACACCACCATCCGGCTGTTCTGGCCGAACCGGGTGAGGAACATCTTCATCTGTTCGCGGGTGGTGTTCTGCGCCTCGTCGAGGATGATGAAGCTGTCCGCCAAGGTGCGCCCGCGCATGAAGGCGATCGGGGCGATCTCGATCTCGCCGCTGGCCAGCCGCCGCTCGACCTGCTCGGGCGGCATGGTGTCATAGAGCGCGTCGTAGAGCGGGCGGAGATAGGGATCGACCTTGTCCTTCATGTCGCCGGGCAGGAAGCCGAGCTTTTCGCCTGCCTCCACCGCCGGGCGGCTGAGGATCAGCCGCTGGACGCTGCCGTTGATCAGCTGCGCCACCGCCTGAGCCACGGCGAGGTAGGTCTTGCCGGTGCCCGCCGGGCCCAGCGCGAAGATGATGTCGTCACGCGCCAGACTGCGCATGTAGGTCGCCTGAGTGGCGCTGCGCGGCACGATGGTCTTGCGGCGGGTCCGGATCATGATCGGCGGGCCGCCGTTTTCCTCTGACAGGATGCCGTCGAGCGCCGGTTCGTTCGACATCACGATCAGCGCCTCGATTGCGCCTGCGTCCAGTTCCTGCCCCAGGGCCAGCCGGTCATACATCGATTGCAGGGTGTCGCGGGCGCGGGCAACGCTGTCTTCCGGGCCTTCGATCAGCACCCGGTCGCCGCGCGCGGAAATGAACACGCCGAGCCGGTTTTCCACCTGCACCAGGTTGGCGTCGAACTGGCCGAACAGCGGCACCAGCAGGCTCTGGTTGTCGAATGCAAGTTCCGCCCTGGCACGGCGCGCTTCGCGCTGCACGACAGGGGAAGGCGAAATCGCCGGGTGTCCGGCGCGGGTTGGTCTACGGCCCATGCAGCTCCTTGGTTTGCGAATCGAAGCTTACGCCGATGGGTTGCAGGCGCAAGCCGGGGGCCGGGGCGAGTCTGGGGAAAGTAACCCCGGTGTCACGCAAATACCGCGCACCAGGCGGTTTGTTCCGTCCGCAGAAGCCGGAAAGTGATCGGGATCGCTTCGGGACTCAGGCGGGCACGGCCGCGAGCAGACGCCCGGCGAGCGAATTCGGCCCGGCCTCGACCAGCTCGACCTCGACCAGATCGCCGATTGTCGCCGTGCCTTCGAACCAGACCGATTGTAGCCACGGTGACTTGCCGAGCCACTGGCCGCGATGCTTGCCCTTGCGCTCGACCAGCACCGGGCAGCGTTTGCCCAGGCTGGCCCGGTTGAAAGCCAGCTGGTCACGATTGAGTGCGGCCTGCAGGCGCTGGAGCCGCTCGTCCATCACGTGCGGCGGGATCTGTCCGTCCATCGTCGCAGCAGGGGTGCCGGGGCGGGGCGAATACTTGAAGCTGTAGGCCTGGGCATAGCCCACCGCATCGACCAGTTTCAGCGTATCCTTGAATTCGGCATCGGTTTCGCCGGGAAAGCCGACGATGAAATCGCCGCTCAGCGCCAGGTCTGGCCGGACCGCACGGAACCGGTCGAGCAGGCGGAGATAGCTTTCCGCCGTGTGGCTGCGGTTCATTGCCTTCAGCACCCGGTCATTGCCACTCTGCACCGGCAGGTGGAGGTAGGGCATGAGCTTGTCGACCTCGCCGTGCGCGGCGATCAGATCGTCATTCATGTCGGCCGGGTGGCTGGTGGTATAACGGATCCGGGCCAGGCCATCGATGTCCGCCAGCCGCCGGATCAGGCCGCCGAGCCCGACAGTGCGGCCCTTGTCATCCTCGCCGCTCCAAGCGTTGACGTTCTGGCCCAGCAGGGTGATTTCGCGCGCCCCAGCCGCTACCAGCTTGTCCGCTTCGGCCACGAGATCCCTGAACGGGCGGGATATTTCCGCCCCGCGGGTATAGGGCACCACGCAGTAAGTGCAGAACTTGTCGCACCCTTCCTGCACCGTCAGGAAGGCCGAAGGGGCGCTCTTGCGGCGGGCGGGCAGGGAATCGAACTTGGCGATCGGCGGCATGTCG
>NCJP01000223.1 GCA_002278985.1 Erythrobacter sp. 34-65-8 | reverse complement strand
CTGGGCGCAACCGTAGTGCTGGGCGCGCGCCGTATCGAGCGCATCAAGTCCCTGGCCGAAGAACTGGCCGGTAACGATTCGCAACTACGGGCGATGGCTTGACATGGGGCCTCACTAGCACCGTCACCCCGGACTTGATCCGGGGTCCCGCTGTTCTGGCGAGGTGGCGCGGGTTCCGGAGAAAAGCTGGACCCCGGCTCGGGGGCCGGGGTGACGAAGTGGATGGGTGATGGCATGGGGGTGGGCGAAAGGATGCCTCGCCCATGACCCTCCTCAGCATCTCCACTGCCAACCACGTCACTATCCTCACGCTCAACCGGGCGGAGACGATGAACCCGCTGGGCGCCGCAGGCGACGGGGATGCGTTTGTGGCCGCCTGCGAGGCGATCAATGCCGATATGGACGTGCGCTGTGTGATCCTGACCGGGGCGGGGCGGGCGTTCTCGGCTGGCGGCGACATCAAGGCAATGAAGGACAAGACCGGCAATTTCGGCGGCAACGCGCCGACCATTGCCGACGGCTATCGCAACAACATCCACAAGATCCTGCGCGCGCTCTACGGCCTGCGCGTGCCCCTGATCGCGGCGGTCAACGGCCCGGCGATCGGGCTGGGATGCGATCTGGCCTGCCTTGCCGACATGCGGATCGCCAGCGACAAGGCGAAATTCGGCGTCACTTTCCTCAAGCTCGGGATCATCCCGGGTGATGGCGGCACCTGGGTGCTGCCGCGGGTTATCGGCGAGGCGCGCGCGGCCGAACTGTTCTATACCGGCGAGGTAATCGATGCCGCGACCGCGCTCGACTGGGGTCTGGTCAGCCGGGTCGTGTCACAGGACAGCCTGATGGATGAAGCCCGGGCCCTGGCGGCCAAAGTCGCGGCCATGCCGCCCCACGCCTTGCGGCAGGCCAAGAACCTGATGCGCCAGGGGCGGCACACCACCTACGACACCGCGCTGGAGATGGCCGCCAACGCCCAGGCATTGATGCATGTCACCGCCGACCACCTGGAAGGGGTCGATGCCCTGCTGGAAAAGCGCGCGCCGGTGTTCAGGGGCGAGTAGGCCTGCCCCGGATCCGCCCGTTCCAGACCCGACCCGTTCTAAACCCGGCCCGTTCTAAACCCGGCCGGTCAGGATCAGCCAGGCCGAAAGACCATTGGCGAGCGAGTAGAGCAGGTAGCCCAAGGCAAGGCCCGGCAGCCCGTTGGCGGTGCCCAGCATCGCGGCCAGCAGGATAATGAACTCGACCAGCAGCGTGACGCGCCTGGGCTTGCCGCCGGGCGCCAGCGCGAACTGGCCAAGCAGCCGGTGGCCGCTCTCCAGCACTGCCTTGTGCATCGCGAAGTTGCCGATTCCGAGCAGGAAGGTCACGATCAACGCCATAGCCGCCTTGTGCCCTGCCGCCGGTCGGTTGCCAAACACCTTTCGTCCGCCGGTTTGCGCAGTCCGTCGGGCGGGTCCGCGCCGGTCGAACCGACTAACCCAGCTGCCGATGCGGGCAAGCGTGCCGTGTCTGGAAGGCGCATATCCATCCTTGCGGAAAGCCTTCCACCCCCACGTCGGGAAGGTCCGCACAAGGAGGATAAACCGATGAGAACCCCCATGAAAGCGGCCCTGCTGGCCTTTGCCGGCACACTCGCATCACTCACTGCAATCGCCCCGGCCGCGGCCGAGGTCGCAACCCGGACCAACACCACCAGCGTGCAATACGCCGATCTCAATCTTTCCCACCCGGAGGGCCAGGCTGCGCTTGAACGACGGATCGATCGCGCCGCCCGCAAGGTCTGCGGCCTTGACCAGCAGCGGACCGGGACCCGCCTCGTCCCGCTCGAGGATACCAGATGCTACCGCCAGGCCAAGGCTGAGGCGAAGAAGCAGGTTGCTGCCGCTGCGGCGGAACAGCAGCTCGGCGGCTGACACCCCGCAGCCGCTACCTGATGGACCCGGGCCGGACCAGTCCCCCGGCCCGGGTCCTGCTTTTCTGTCCTGAACCTTGCCAGGGACCGCCTGAAGCGCTCAGCGCCCGGCCATGGCCTTGACCCGCGGCAGATAGGTCCGCCCGATCCGCAAGGCCTCCCCGTCCTCCAGCTCCACCGACCAGACGCCCAGGCCATCGTGGCGAAGGCCCTTGATCCGGTCCTTGCGCAGGATAGTGGAGCGATGGATCCGGATGAAACGCGCCGGATCGAGCCGGCTTTCGAGCCCGGCAATGGTCTGCAACAGCAGATAACTGCGGGTCGCATCACCGCCATCGCTGACATGGAGCCGCACATAGTCGCGCTCCGCATCGATCCGCCCGACCTGGGCGACCTCGATCCGCAGCAGTTCCGACCGGTGGGGCACCCACAGTTCTTCCAGCCATTCGCCCGCCGGGCGGGAGCGCTCTCCCCGCCGCGCCAGAGCGCGCTCGATTGCCCGGTCGAGCCGGTCCGGCGCAACGGGTTTCAGCACATAATCGACCGCTTCCAGATCGAACGCCTCCACCGCAAAATGGTCGTGCGCGGTGACGAAGATCACGGCCGGCCGGTGATCCCGCCGGGCCAGCTTTCGCGCCACGCCCAGGCCATCGAGTTCCGGCATGGTCATGTCGAGCAGGATGAGATCGGGATGAAGCGCCTCGACCAGCCGCAGCGCCGCGGCGCCGTCGCTGGCCGTGCCGACCACCGCCAGGTGCGGGATCCGGGCGCAGATGACCTGCAGCCGCTCGACCGCCAGCGGTTCGTCATCAACAATCAGGGTGCGCAGCGGGGCGTCAGCGGCTTCGTCAGACATGGGTCACCAGCGGCAGGCGGATTTCGGTACGATAGCCGTTCCCGACCGGGCCGGAAACCAGGCTGGCCTCCTTGCCGAAGCGCGCTTCGAGCCGGTCACGGACATTGGCCAGCCCGATGCCGAAGCCATTGCTCGAGCTCAATACCTCTATATTGAAGGCTATTTGGTCACCTCCATGGTTGC
>NCJP01000026.1 GCA_002278985.1 Erythrobacter sp. 34-65-8 | reverse complement strand
CAGCTTTCCGCCACCGGCCCGGGCGCCGTCACCGCAGGTGACATCGCCGTGAGCGGCGATATCGAGATCATGAACAAGGGTCTCGTCATCTGCCAGCTTGACGAAGGCGCGACGCTGAACATGGAACTGACGGCCGATACCGGCAGCGGCTATGTGCCGGCCGTGCACAACCGCCCGATCGATGCGCCGATTGGCCTGATCCCGGTCGACTCGCTCTACTCGCCGGTGCGCCAGGTCAGCTACAAGGTCGAGAAGGCCCGCGTTGGCCAGGAACTCGACTTCGACAAGCTCAGCCTGACGGTCGAAACCGATGGCACCATCACCCCTGACGATGCAGTGGCTTACGCCGCCCGCATCCTGCAGGACCAGCTGACCCTGTTCGTCCACTTCGACGACAGCATTCCGGCTGCTCCGGGCGTGATGATCGGCCATGCGGCAGAACCGCAGGAATCGGATGCCAACCAGCTCAACCGCTACCTGCTCAAGAAGGTCGACGAGCTGGAACTGTCGGTCCGTTCGGCCAACTGCCTCAAGAACGACAACATCATCTACATCGGTGACCTGGTCCAGAAGACCGAGGCCGAGATGCTCCGCACCCCGAACTTCGGCCGCAAGAGCCTCAACGAGATCAAGGAAGTCCTGAGCTCGATGGGCCTGCGCCTCGGCATGGACATCCCTGGCTGGCCGCCGGAAAACATCGAGGAAATGGCCAAGAAGCTCGAGCAGGAACTGCTCGGCTGATCCGGCCCCCACGACAAAGGACGGTCGGCCTTACCGACCAGGATGGAGCAACCTGATACGGGCTCCTTACGAACGAAGGACTGAAAAATGCGTCATAAGATTTCCGGCCGCAAGCTGCAGCGCAAGACCGGCCACCGCAATGCCATGTTCCGCAACATGGCAGCCGCGCTGATCAAGCATGAGCAGATCATGACCACGGTTCCCAAGGCCAAGGAACTGCGCCCTTATGTCGAAAAGCTGATCTCGCTCGCCAAGCGTGGCGGCCTGTCGAATCGGCGTCTGGCTCAGGCCCGCCTGCTTGACGAGACCCAGCTGAAGAAGCTGTTTGACGTCCTGGCAGCGCGCTATGCCGACCGTGAAGGCGGCTACACCCGCGTGATCAAGGCTGGCATCCGCGCTGGCGACGCCGCCCCGATGGCGGTGATCGAGCTGGTTGACCGCGATGTCAGCGCCAAGGGCCAGGACAGCGGCCCGGTGCAGAACGAAGAAGAATTCGAAGACGCGTAAGCCGCGTTTTTGTAATCGCGAAAAGGGGCCGCCCGGAGCAATCCGGCGGCCCTTTTCTTTTGCCCTGCGCCGGGTAGGGTGCAGCCATGATCCGCATCGCCCTTGCAGCCGCAGCGCTGCTCTTCGCCGCTCCCGCCGCAGCACAAAGCCAGCAGGAGGCTCTCGACGCCAGGTACGACCGCGCCCTGGCAGCGGGTTACAAGGCGCTGATGCTGTGCGGCGCGATAGCCAATGCGGAGCGGATCGGGCAGGATCGCTCGCCAGAACATGTGGCGCAGTGGGAACTGACCGGCATTCAGGCCCCCCTGAACAGCATCGTAAATGGCCTTCCCCATTCCATCAGGGTCAATGCCAGTGGCGTGATCGATTATGTCGCCGTCGACTGGGCTGATGACAGTCCGGCCCGCTTTGCCCGGTATCGGGGTGAGGCGGGCTGCGCGCTGATGCCGATGGGAATGCAGCCCTCTGTCACCGGGCACGAACTGCCACGCTATCGTGATGCGGTGCTGCGGAACTGGCACACGAAGGTGCGCACACCTGTCCGGTCAGAGTTGCTGGCGGCGATGGGTGATCGCTACGGCAAGGGCAGCCGGACAACCTCGGTCATTGTCTATCGGGCGGATGACGTGGTGGACGAGGTATCTGCCGACGGCTTTGGGCCGTTTGTGCCTCAGCGCACATGGTCGGTGGCAAAGAGCCTCGCTGCTACTCTGGTCGGTATGGCCGTCCATCGCGGCGAGGCTGAAGTCACTGCATCGGCAGGGCTTGGTGAAAGCGCGGACGATCCGCGCCGTGCCATCACCGTCGATCACCTCCTGCGCATGGCATCGGGCCGCTATTCCGATACGCCGGGTAATCGCACTGACCCGCTCTACTTCGGCGGTGCGACCGTCGGCGAGAGCGCGGCCCACTGGCCCCTGATCCATTCCCCCGGCTCGGTCTTCCGGTATGCCAACAATGACACGCTGATGGCCTCGGCGGCCATCTCGGCCTCGTTTGAAAGGTATCCGGTGGCGGAGCAGCTCCGGCTAATCGGCATGACTGGCACGACGGCCGAAGCAGATTGGCAGGGCGGCTATGTGCTCTCCAGTCAGGTCTGGGCCACTCCCCTAGACTTGGTCAGGTTCGGCCAGCTCTATCTCAATGACGGCAAGCTGCCCGACGGCACCCGCATCCTGCCGGAGGGCTGGGTGAAGTATGTGTCCACCCCGTCGGGCCCTCAGCCCCAGGGCGAGTTCGGCTATGGTGCCGGGTTCTGGCTGATGAACAATTCAGACGGCATACCGCCCGACACCTTCGCGGCCTTCGGCAACCGGGGGCAGTATGTCGTGATCGTGCCGAGCCGCAACGTGGTGATCGTCCGTCGGGGTGAAGACCCCGTTGGGGGCGGGTTTGATATCGCCGCTTTTACCCGCGACGTGCTCGCGGCTCTCAATTAAGGATCGTTCAGTAAAGTTGCCATATTCCTGAACGTTTCCTGTCAGCGCAGTTCAGCGTGATCTCACCGCGAATCGCTACAACAGTCTTCGAAGCCGGACGCACTCCCGCAGGCCGGTATCGAAGGAACGTGCGATGAAGACCATTACCAAGGCCCTGGCCAAAGGGACGCTCGGAACCGTCGCTGCCGGTGCGCTGGCGATGACTTCCGCCACTCCGGCGCTGGCCAACGACCACCGTGACGGCGGTATTTCAACCGGCGACGTGATTGCCGGTGCCGTGATCATCGGCGGAATTGCCGCGATTGCGGCTGCTGTGGGCAACCGCGGCGATGACCGCTACCGGGATGGTTCCTACGGCTATCGTGACAATTACCGTGACAACTATCGGGGCGGCGACCGCTGGCAGGCACGCGGCAACCCCCGTGCAGCGGTGGAGCGCTGTGTTAACGCCGCCCGGCAGGACGCGCGCCGCGCCGGTTATCGCTACGCCCAAGTGACGCAGATCCGGGACGTCGATGATACCCGCAATGGCTGGCGCGTGCGCGGCAACGTGGTGGTTGATGGCAACCGTGGCTGGAACGGGCGTGATCGCTATGACAGCCGCTGGGGCTACAACAACAACCGCAGCGACAGCGGCCGGTTTGACTGCCGGATCGAGCGTGGCCGGGTGACCTATCTCGACTTCAGCGGCATTCGTGGCCTGCGTTGATCGATCAGGCTGAGTGGCGAGCCAGGGGCGGTTCAGGCTGATGAAAGCCTGGGCCGCCTAGCGCGTGGTAGTTAGCGGGGCAGTGTGCCCCAAGCAGATAGGGGGACACAAATGCCTCGTTTCAAACCAGTTTCCGGCACGATGGCGATGGTTGCGGCGCTCACCATGGCGGCCACTCCGGCCGCAGCGGTTGACCTTCCGGTATCGGCTGCGCGCGGTCAGCAGCCCGCCGCGACCGTGTTCAAATCCGATGATGTCAACGCCGATGGCTATCGCCACCGCCGCCATCGCGACCGGATAGATGCGGGCGACGTGCTCGCCGGTGTGCTGATACTCGGCGGAATCGCCGCGATTGCCAGCGCAGCGTCCGGCAACAAGCGTGACCGTGACTATCGGGATGATCGCTATCGCACGGACTATCGCTATCGGCCCAGCGATGACAGCTACCGTTATCGTCCGAACAGCCGCGCCACTGCGGGCAGCGGCATCGACAACGCAGTAAACCTCTGCGTGGGCGCGATTGAGCGTGACGTGCGGGTGGCGAGCGTGGACGGGGTGGACCGCAATGCCGCTGGCTGGCTGGTCACCGGTACGGTCTACAACGGTGACGGGTTCTCGTGCCGGATCGATGGCAATGGCCGGGTCGACGGGATCAGCTACGGCCAGGGCACCACAATGCCCCACAGCGGCGCAGCCAATGATCGCCAATGGGATGACGAGCGCTATGCCGCTGCCTGGGCGCAGGTCGGCTCTGGTCAGGGTGCTGTTCCTGCAGCAACGGCCGACGGCCCTCTGCCGGCCTATCCCGGTGGTCCGCTGCCGGGCGAAGAACGCGCCGATTAATCGGGTTTCTGGCCCTGTCCGGCAGTATAGCTGGGCAGGGCCAGCTGCCACCGGATCGCCACCCCCCGCAAGGTGAAACCACCCAGCCAGGCGAGCCCCCAGACCAGTGCTGATGGCAGATGAGCCAAGGTCCCGGCCACGGTGAGCAGTGCTGACAGGGCCGCAGCGGTCACATAGAGTTCCGGCCGCATGATGATCGACGGTACGCCCGCGATCACGTCTCGTACCACGCCGCCGGCGCATCCCGTCACCACGCCAAGCACCGCCGCAGGCACCGGGGCAACGCCGAACTGGATTGCCTTGGCCGTGCCGAGCACCGCGAACGCGGCCAGCCCGGCGGCATCGGCCCACTCCAGCAGCGATCCCTCCCACCAGCGTGTCGGCGTGAACCAAGCGATCAGCGCGGTGGCGAAGATCACCGGGGCGACCCAGGGATCGTGCAGCCAGAAAGCGGGGGCGCCAATCAGCATGTCCCGCAAGCTGCCGCCACCCACGCCGGTCACCAGCGCGAAGAAGGCCATGGTTACGAAGGTTTGCCTGAGCCGCGCAGCCAGCAGGGCCCCGGTCAGGGCGAAAACCGCTGTCCCCAGCAGATCGAGCGCGGGAGGAAGGACCGCCGGTGTCATGTCGCCAACCGGGCCCGGCGCCGGCGGAACATCAGGATGCACCCCAGCAATGCGCCGAATGCGGCCAGCGCTGCGAACAGGATCAGTACCGGGTGGCTGGTATCCTCGCGGGCCTCCAGATCCATGATATGGAGCCCCCACATCAGGTCGAACACCCGCCACCAACGGGTGCGTACAGCCTCGATTTCGCCGGTATCCCGCCCGACATAGACGTGGGTGCCATTGTCGAGCGCGACTTGCCACACCGGCATGGGCCGGCGGAAATCGAACGGAACCTGGTCGGCCTCGTACAGGGTGACGCGGGCTACCGCGTCGCCGCCGATCACGCCCTGAGCCACGATGGCGCGCGCTTCGGTGGCGCCGACGGGGGCAATCGGCTGCCCGGTCGCCAGGTCATAACGCTGCACGGTGCCGTCCATCCGGTTCACCAGGCTGATTGCGCGGCCACGCTGCATGAAGCTGCGCATCTCCCGGACCGGCCCGCTGCCTGCGGCGGTGCCGGGCAGGACAAGCGCCTGCGGCTCTGCTTGCGTCCGCAAGCTGGTACCGCGCACGTCGTCGATCGGGCGGGCGACCATGAACAGGCCGGTCAGCGTCCACATCAGGATTGGTACGCCGACCAGCCATCCGAGCCAGATATGCCACCGGGCGAACTGACGCATCAGCCGCTGGTGCCGTGCCACGCTAGCCATGCAGGATCGTGCCGATTTCTGCAGCGGCGGCAATGCAGTCGAGATCGCCCCAGCGCGGCCCGATGACCTGCATCCCGCAGGGCAGCCCGTCCGTCCCGCCAATCGGCAGGACAGTCGCGGGCAAGTTGGGGAAAGTGGCAAGTCCGGCCCAGAACAGCCCGTCGGCTGCCCGGTGCTGCGCACCATCGATGGTGATTTCGCCCTTGAACACGGCCTCGTCGCGATGCGGAACAGCAAGCACCGGGGCGGGCGGGGCGAGCACGAAGTCGTAGGTTTCGAACAGTGCGGCCCATGCCAGCTCGCTCCGCGCCTGCGCGTCAAGCAAGTCGAACCAGTCGGTAGCGGTGGCGCGCCTGCCATCCGGGGCGGGCATCCCGCGCGCCATCGCGATGTTCATCATCTTGAGGTAGTTATGCTGCTGCTGCGGCAGGTCGGGCAGCAGGGCCGAGGCGCGATCAATCCGCACGCCGGCCGCCTCGATCATCGCGATCGCGGCTTCGGTTGGCCCCCGCACGGCCGCGTCGATGGGGCTGGCGGGATGATCTGCCAGAACCAGCAGGCGGCATTCGCGCAGCGGCTTGCCGCTCCGGCGCAAGGGGATTGCCGCCGTCAGTTCCAGCAACAAGGCGAGGTCTTCGGCATTGCGCGCCAGGGGCCCGGCAATCGACAGCACACCGTCGTGCGCGTCCCGGCCTGCCATGGCCGGATGATCGTGCCCGTGCTTGGGGATCAGGCCCCAGCTCGACTTGTGGCCCCAGACCCCGCAGAAATGCGCCGGGACGCGGACTGAGCCGCCGATGTCGGTGCCGAACTCGCACGGCACCATCCCCGCTGCGACCGCTGCGGCTGATCCGCCCGAAGACCCGCCGGGGCTGCGTGCCGGATCATGCGGATTGCCGGTGCGACCATAGACCGGGTTGAAGCTCTGCCAGTCGCTGAGGTCGACCGGCACATTCGTCTTGCCGAGCAGGATGGCTCCGGCCGCCTTGAGCTGGTGGACAACCCGGGCGTCGCGGGTGGCGAGCTGGTGGCGATAGGCTTCGTGGCCCCAGCAGGTCGGCAAACCGGCGATGTCGAAGCTTTCCTTGATGGTCATCGGCACGCCGTAGAGCGGCTGGTTGTCGCGCGGCTTTTCGTGGCCAAGCGCCTTGGCAGCATCGCGCGCACGGTCGAAATCGCACACCACCACCGCGTCAATGCCGATGTCGAGGTCCTCGATCCGGGCGATGGCTGCCTCGACCGCGTCGAGCGGGGACAGGTCGCCCGCGCGGATCTGCGCCGCCAGTGCGATCGCCCCCGGTTCGCGGGTCAGTTGTGGATAGGCCATGAACGCTCCTCCCTCAGTGCCGCGCGGTTCTAGGCGGGCAAGGCCTGGGGAGCAAATGCGTTTGCGGTCAGGCCGGGGATTCCCGTGCGGGGCCGGTCGGCGCCGTGCGGTTGAGCGCCAGCGCCAGGCCATAGCCCAGGATCGGCGCCGCACCGTAGCCGATCAGGGGGGTAGGATAATGCGAGATCATGGCCATGATCGTGAAGCCGAACAGCGATCCGGCCATGGCGTAGCGCGCCCCGCGATCGCCGCCGCTGGCCCGCAGGATCAGGAAGAAGGCCGCCACCAGCGCCAGGAACAGGGCGAGCGCAACCAGCGGTGCGTTGAACGACAGGTCGGCCAGGACACGCTCGACAAACGGTTGCGGCGGCAACTCGCCGCGCATCGCCATGACCAGCGTGGCAAAGAAGGCCACGATCGCGCTGACGCCGATCTTCCAGTCCCTGGTCACGTCGTGCAGGCCAACCGCAGCGAAGGTCAGGGCAAAGCCCGTGGCGGCGTCCGGCTGGAAGAACGCCGCCAGCACGCCGGTCAGCAGTATCGGTGCAGCATAGTCCCGGTCTCGCGCGGCGAGGGCAACCAGCGCCGGAACAAGGAGCATTCCGGAATGGAGCACGAACGGGCCGAGCGGCAACCAGCGCATGACACCGCTCACCCAGGGGCCGGTCAGCAGCGGGGCGAACAGCAGGGCGAGGAGCATCACCACAAGCACCCGCCTCAGGGCCAGGTGCGCAACCGGCGGACACAGCAAGATCAGCGCTGCTGCGGCCAGCAGCGCGCCCGCGTTGAACAGGGGAAAGCTTTCCGGCGCGCCATGGGTGACCAGATAGACCAACCCGGCGAGGCTAGGCAGGGCCAGCGCGATGACAGCCGGGAGGCGCTCCCTCAGGAGGCCGGCCCGCGCTGTCAGCTCTCGCGGCATCAGATGTGGATCGGCTTGCCCCGAACGCCCATTGCCGCTTCCTTGATCGCTTCGGCATGGGTCGGGTGGGCGTGGCAGGTGTAGGCAATGTCCTCGCTGGTCGCACCGAACTCCATCGCGATCGCAGCTTCCGCAATCATGGTGCCCGCGACCGAGGCGATGGCCCATACGCCGAGCACGCGGTCGGTTTCGGCATCGGCGATCACCTTCACGAAGCCGTCCGGTTCGTGGTTGGTCTTGGCACGGCTGTTGGCCATCATCGGGAACTTGCTGGTCTTCACCGGGCCGCGCGCCTTGGCCTCTTCCTCGGTCATGCCCACGCCGGCGAATTCAGGCCAGGTGTAGACGACGCCGGGGATCACCGCGTGATTGACGATGCCGGTCTGCCCGGCGATGTTCTCGGCCACGGCAATGCCTTCATCCTCGGCCTTGTGCGCCAGCATCGGGCCGGGCACGACGTCGCCCACTGCCCACACGCCCGGCACTTTGGTGCGGAAGTCGTGATCGATCTCGATCTGGCCGCGCTGGTTGACCTCAAGCCCGATGTTCTCCAGGCCCAGCCCGGATGTGTTGGGGCGGCGGCCAATCGACACCAGCACGCAGTCGGCTTCGAGCGTGCTCGCTTCACCGCCGGCGGCAGGTTCCAGGGTCAGGGTGGCCTTCTTGCCCTTCACGGTGCAGCCGGTCACCTTGGTGCCGAGCCGCAGCTCCATACCCTGCTTCTTGAAGATCTTGGCCGCTTCCTTGCGTACGTCCAGGTCCATGCCGGGGAGCAGCTGGTCGAGGTATTCGACCACGATGACCTTGGCCCCGAGCCGGCGCCAGATCGAGCCCATTTCCAGCCCGATCACGCCGCCACCGATCACCACCATGGTCTTCGGCACGGCCTTCAGTTCCAGCGCACCGGTGGAATCGACCACCACCTGCTTGTCGTTGTCGACCTCGACTCCGGGAAGAGGGGTGACGCTGGAGCCGGTGGCGATCACGATGTCTTTCGCCGTGACGGTCTCCTCGCCAACTTTCACCGTGTGCGGATCGACGAACGTGGCGTGGCCCTTCTTCCAGTCGACCTTGTTCTTCTTGAACAGGAACTCGATGCCCTTGGTCAGCCCTTCGACTGCGTCGATCCGCTGCTCATGCATCTTGGGCAGGTTGAGCTTCGGGGTCACCTCCACGCCCATGCTCGCCATGGTGCCGTTGGCCGCCGCATCGAAGAACTCGCTCGCGTGGAGCATGGCCTTGGAGGGAATGCAGCCGACGTTGAGGCAGGTGCCGCCGAGTGTTGCACGACTTTCGACGCAGGCCGTCTTCAGTCCCAGCTGCGCCGCGCGGATAGCCGCGACATAGCCGCCGGGGCCTGCGCCGATGATGAGGACGTCGTAATCGTATTCAGCCATTTCCAACTCCGTGCGCAGTCCCATCTGGCGGGCCACGATACTTGCTTTGCGCCTTACTGCCCGACCCCGTCAGGATCGGTCTGTGCAACGCATCCGTCGATGATGCCCTGCAAGCGTTCGGGATTGATGTCGGACAGTGTCGGTGCACCGTCCGCGACGAGGCTGTCTGCGCTGCACTGGCAGACCGCCGAAATCCGCCCTGCGGCAATTCCGGCGCCCTCAGCGACCTGTTCGCATTGAGCCACGATTCCCCGCCGGATCTCGCTCTCGAAGGTGTCGCCTGCGATCTCCGTGGCTGCGTCGCAGCCAACCAGTACGAATACCGCAACCAGGAGATAAGCCGGACGCATGGTTTTCACACCGATTGTATCCTGAGCAGCCATAATGGTCTCTTCCTTCGGGCAGCGGGCGTAAGCGTATACTACAAATCGATCAGCATCCGGGTGGGATCCTCGATCGCTTCCTTGATGATCTTCAATGCGGTGACTGCCTCGCGGCCATCGATCAGGCGGTGGTCGTAGCTGAGCGCAATGTACATCATCGGGCGGATGACGATCTGGCCGTCGCGGACCACGGGTCGGTCCTCGATCCGGTGCAGGCCCAGCACCGCGCTCTGCGGCGGATTGATGATCGGGGTGCTCATCAGGCTGCCGAACACGCCGCCGTTGGAGATGGTGAAGGTGCCGCCGCTCATATCGGCCATGGTCAGCGTGCCGTCGCGGGCGCGGGCACCGAAGTCGGCGATGTCCTTCTCGATCCGGGCAAAGCTCTTGGCCTGGGCATCACGCACCACCGGTACCACGAGACCGTTCGGCGCCGAAACCGCCACCGAAATGTCGACGTAGTCGTGATAGACGATCTCGTCGCCTTCGATGTAGGCGTTGGCCGAAGGCACATCCTTCAGCGCCAGGCAGCTGGCCTTGGCGAAGAAGCCCATGAAGCCGAGCTTGATGTCGTGCTTCTTGGCGAACAGGTCCTTGTACTTCTCGCGCGCCTCGATCACCGCGCTCATGTCGACATCGTTGAACGTGGTGAGCAGCGCGGCGTTGTCCTGCGCGCTCTTCAGGCGCTTGGCGATGGTCTGGCGCATCCGGGTCATCTTGACCCGTTCAGTGCGGCGCTCGCCCGCAGCGGCGGGCGCAGCCGCTGGTGCCGGGGCAGGTGCGCTGGTCGAAGGAGCAGGCGCCGCTTCCTTGGCCTTGGCGGCGGCCAGCACGTCTTCCTTGGTCAGACGGCCATCCTTGCCGGTGCCCTTGATCGTGCTCGGATCGACCCCGTGCTCGAGCACGGCACGGCGGACTGCCGGGCTCAAGGTGGTCGTATCTGTGCCGGTCGCGGCGGATTCCGGCGCGGGATCAGCAGCCGCTTGGGCGGCGGCCGGTTGCTCGCGGGCCTCGACCGGAGTTGCCCCGGCGGCGGCGACACTGTCCTCGATGATCGCAATCACTGCGCCCACTTCGACCGTGTCACCCACGGCGGCGCGATGTTCGGAGAGGATGCCTGCCACGGGGGAGGGCACCTCGATGGCGACCTTGTCGGTTTCGAGGCTTGCGATCGGCTCGTCGAGCGCCACGGCATCGCCAGGCTGCTTGAGCCATTCGCCGATGGTGCCTTCGGTGACCGATTCACCCATGGTGGGGACTTTGACTTCAGTGCTCATGATACTGTTTCCTCAGGCTTTCTTCCTGCGGCGGATTTCCGTGCGGACCGACGTGCCGAGTGCGTGGGCGATCAGCGCAGCCTGCTCGCTGGCATGACGGCTGGCAAGGCCGGTGGCGGGTGAGGCGCTGGCGGTGCGGCCGGCATAGCGCGCGCGTTCGACCTGCGCCCCGGCCGCGGCCAGGGCTTCCTCGATCAGCGGCTCGACGAAGAACCACGCGCCGTTGTTGCGCGGTTCTTCCTGGCACCAGACCACGTCTTCCAGATGGGCCATGCGCGACAGGCGCAGGGCCAGCGGCTCGCCCGGGAAGGGATAGAGCTGTTCGATGCGGACGATCGAGACATCGTCAATCTTTTCTGCATCGCGTTTTTCGATCAGATCATACGCCACCTTGCCCGAACACAGGACCAGACGGCGGACCTTGTCATCGGCGATGTCCTTCGTATCGGACTTGATCCGCATGAAGTGATGATCACCCATGAATTCGCTCGCGCTGCTTTTGGCCATCGGGTGGCGCAGCAGGCTCTTGGGAGTCATGATGACCAGCGGCTTGCGGAACATGCGCACCATCTGCCGGCGCAGCAGGTGGAAGATCTGGCTGGCCGTCGTCGGCTGGCAGATCTGCATGTTGTTGTCGGCCGCCAGCTGCATGAATCGC
>NCJP01000222.1 GCA_002278985.1 Erythrobacter sp. 34-65-8 | reverse complement strand
GCCGAGGTGGTGCGCGCCGGCGTGCCGGTTTTTGCCTCTCTTTCTCGTGCCATGTCGCGCGCCGTGGATATGGCGCGCGCAACCGGGTGTGGACCTATGTGAAGAACACGCCGGCCGGTTTGCTGGCACTCACCCTGCTCGGCCATGTCGCGCTGACACTGTATGTGCTCGCGCGAAACAGCTTCACGCCGCGTTTCAAGCCGATGCTCAAGGGATTGATCGACCGGCTGTTGCTGCCCGGCTTCGCGTTTTCCTATCACGCCGACGACCCCTGGTGGGACCGGCTGCTTGCAGGGCGATCTGCCGATGTGCTCATCACGATGGACACCCCGCCACTCTTCCTGCGGCTGAGTTACGGCAACGCCGTGATCAAGCGATGGCGCAAGCAGGTGCTGGAATTCTGCGGCTTCCGGCCAGTGCGCATTCTCGCGCTCGGGCCAGTCCGCAAGGGTGCAGCGGAAAAATCACTGCCCGGCTGGGAGGCGCGGATTGCGAAGCTGGCACGATCCATCCGGCCGAAGGAGCCGGGCAAGAAGTCACCGCGGCTCGCGGCATTCCTGGGCCGCAACCCTTAGCCTGTCCCCAGATACCCGCGCCGGAACTCGCTCGCGAACGGAGCGAACCGCCCTGCTGCTATCGCCTCGCGCATCGATTGCATCAGGTGCTGGTAGAACGCGAGGTTGTGCTCGGTCACCAGCATCGCACCAAGGATTTCACCTGATTTCTGCAGGTGATGAAGGTAGGCGCGGCTGTAGCTGGCACAGGTCGGGCACGGGCAGCGCTCATCCAGCGGGCCGGTATCCTCTGCGTGGCGGGCGTTCCTCAGGTTGAGCGGGCCGTTCCAGGTGAAGGCCTGCCCGTTGCGCCCGGAGCGGGTCGGAAGCACACAATCGAACATGTCGATCCCGCGCTCGACAGCGCCGACCAGATCGTCAGGTTTCCCCACCCCCATGAGATAGCGCGGGCGGTCTGTGGGAAGCATATCGGGCGCGAAATCGAGCGTGGCGAACATCGCCTCTTGCCCCTCGCCCACGGCGAGGCCGCCGACGGCATAGCCATCGAAGCCGATCTCGCGCAGCTTTTCGGCCGAAATGCGCCGGAGGTCCTCGTCGAGCGCGCCCTGCTGGATGCCGAACAGCGCTGCACCTTCCGCATGTTCGCCGCCTGCATCAAAGCCATCGCGGCTGCGCCGTGCCCAGCGCATCGACAGTTCCATGCTCGCGGCGATCTCCTCGCGCGGGCGGTCCGCGCGCGGGCATTCGTCGAAGGCCATGACGATATCGCTGCCGAGCAAGCGCTGGATTTCCATGCTCCGCTCCGGCGTCAGCATGTGTTTCGAGCCGTCGAGATGGCTGCGGAACTCCACCCCCTGCTCGGTCAGCTTGCGCAGGTCGCTGAGGCTCATCACCTGATAGCCGCCGCTGTCGGTCAGGATCGGGCGGTCCCAGTTCATGAACCGGTGGAGGCCGCCGAGCCGCGCCACCCGCTCTGCCCCCGGTCTCAACATCAGGTGGTAGGTGTTGCCGAGGATGATATCGGCACCGGTCGCGCGCACGCTTTCGGGCTTCATCGCCTTGACCGTCGCCGCAGTGCCGACCGGCATGAACGCGGGCGTGCGGATCTCGCCCCGACGCATCCGGATCACTCCGGTGCGGGCCTTGCCGTCAGTGGCATGGAGTTCGAAATCAAAGCGCGGGCCGGTCATGGTCCGCGCCCCTAGCGCGTCAGGCCCGCAGCCGCCAGCCGGTGCGGAAAATCACCGCAATGATGATCGTGCACAGCGCCAGAAAGCCGAGCGTGATGCCCAGCGACACGGCAAAAGACACGTCCGAGCTGCCGTAGAAGGTCCACCGCAATCCGTTGACGAGGTAGACGATCGGATTGGCCAGCGCGAGCGTGTCCCACGGCTTGGGCAGCATCTCGATTGAATAGAACGTTCCGCCGAGGAAGGTCAGCGGCGTGAGGATCAGCATGGGGATTATGCCCAGCTTCTCGAAATTGTCCGCCCAGATACCGAGAATGAACCCGAACAGGCTGAAGGCGGCGGCAACCAGCATGATGTAGAGCACCGCCCACAGGGGGTGGGCGATGGTGTAGTCGACGAACAGCGTTGCCGTGGCGAGGATGATCGCGGCGAGGATCAGGCTCTTTGTGGCGGCGGCCCCGACGAAACCGACCAGGGTTTCAGCCACACCGACCGGCGCGCTGAGCAGTTCGTAAATCGTGCCGGTGAACCGCGGCATATAGATCCCGAAGCTCGAATTGCTGGTGGTTTCCCCCAGCAGGGTCAGCATCAGCAGGCCGGGGATGATGAAGGCGGCATACTCGACCCCGCCAAGGTCCGGCATCCGTCCGCCAATCGCCGCCCCGAACACGATGAAATAGAGCGAGGTCGTCAGCACCGGCGAGAGGATCGACTGGAATGCCGTGCGCAGGAAGCGCAGCAGCTCGCGCTGGTAGATCGCCCAGGTGCTGCGCCAGTTGAAGCTCATGCCGCCTGCCCCTCTGACAGCAGGCCGACGAAAATGTCCTCCAGCGAAGATTCGTGGATGTCGATTCCGGCAAAGTCGATCCCGGCCGCCACCAGCGCCTTGACCAGCGCGGCTATCTCCGCCTTGCCCTTGCCGGTCCCGTCCCCACCGCGATAGCACAATCGGTGGCCATCCTGCTCCAGATGGACCGGGAACCCCTGCAAGGCCTCGGGAAGCGAAGCGAGTGGCTGAACCAGATCGATGATCGCTTCAGTCCGCCCGAGTCGGGCCATCATGGCCGCCTTGTCGTCCACCATCAGGATCCGGCCGCCGCGAATGATTCCCACGCGGTCCGCCATTTCTTCGGCTTCCTCGATGTAGTGGGTGGTGAGCACGATGGTCACCCCGCGCGCGCGCATGGCATCGATCTGGCGCCACATGTCGCGCCGCAGTTCTACGTCGACGCCGGCGGTCGGCTCGTCGAGGAACAGCAGGTCAGGCTCGTGCG
>NCJP01000221.1 GCA_002278985.1 Erythrobacter sp. 34-65-8 | reverse complement strand
GGGCAGAGAATCGAACTTGGCGATCGGCGGCATGTCCGTGTCGGTGCTGCGTTCACCTTTGACCGCCCGGTCCAGCATTTCCGGGAGGCGGTGATAGGCTTGCGGGCCGACCACCATGCTGACCGCCGGAGCGCGGGCCATGATTTCCTCGCCCTCGGCCTGGGCGACGCACCCGGCGACTGCGATCAGAGGTTCCTTACCCGCCTCGCGCCCCGCCTTCACCAGCCGGCCGATATCGGAATAGACCTTCTCCGCCGCTTTCTCGCGGATGTGGCAGGTGTTGAGCACCACCAGGTCCGCTTCCTCGCCCTCGGGCGCAGGCGTAATGCCGCGCTGGTCGAGCAGCTCGGCCATGCGTTCGCCGTCGTAGACGTTCATCTGGCAGCCGAAGCTTTTGACCCGGTAGGTCTGCGGAGGGGCGGAGGATTTCATGGCGAGCGCCGCCTAGAGGAAATTCCCGCTGTTTAAAAGCCGGAGCCTACATCGCCCGGGCAATCGCCTGCTGGGCTGCGGCCGCCACCGTCTTGCGGTTGGTCAGTTCGTCGCCGGAAAGCGGCGGAAGGAACCGGATCGTCAGCCGGATGGGGCGCAGGCGGGCCAGGATGCGCTTGAAGTTGTCCAGCCCCGGCTCCTCGCCCACCCAGGCAATCCGGGCAGCGTCCTCGTAGGCCAGCAGCACCGGCTGGACTGCCGCGCCCTCGGGCCGGGATTCGAGTGCGCTCAGCAGCGAGCTCTTGAAGGGCAGCAGCCCGGTGCCATCGCTGGTGGTGCCTTCGGGGAACAGGGTCAGGCAGCCGGACATGTCCATCGCCGCCCGCACCTGCGCCACCTGGTCCGCCACGCTGCCGCGCCGGTGACGGGCGATGAAGACCGTTTCGTTCATCTCGCACAGCCATTTGAGCAGGGGGAAGGCGCTGAGCCCGTCATGCGCGACGAAAGCGGTGCCGCTTGCGTGCGCGAGCGCCGGTATGTCGAGCCACGAGACGTGGTTGGCCAGCAGCAGTGCGCCGCGCGCCGGCTTGCCCTCGATCCGGATGAACAGCCCCGCCACCGCGCCGATGCTGGCGAGGAAGACGCGCGGCCACCAGCGGCCTGCACCGACCGCACGCCAGAGGAAATGGAAGGGGGTGCACAGCACCAGCAGCAGGGCCATGAGCAGCAGGCGGAAAACGATCAGGCCCCGGCCCAGCGGCCGGATGCGCGGCGGGGCGAGGGCCTGCGCGCTGCTCATCCGGGGTTCTTGTCTCCCGGCCGGCCAAGCTTGACGCCGTAGAGTTCCATCCGGTGGTCGACCAGCCGGTAGCCGAGCTTCTCGGCGATCAGCTTCTGCAGCGCTTCCAGCTCCGGATCGACGAATTCGAGCACGTCACCGGTTTCGACATCGATCAGGTGGTCATGATGCGCTTCGGGCGCGGCCTCATAGCGGGCGCGGCCATCACCGAAATCGTGCCGGTCAAGGATGCCCGCCTCCTCGAACAGGCGCACGGTGCGATAGACCGTGGCGATCGAGATCTTGGAGTCGATCGCCGAAGCGCGCTGGTGCAGCAGCTCCACATCGGGGTGGTCGTCGCTTTCGGACAGGACGCGCGCGATCACCCGGCGCTGTTCGGTGATCCGCAGGCCGCGGTCGGCGCACAGCTGTTCGAGATCGATCCGTTGCTGCAAGATACACCCCGACAAAAGAAAAGCGTCCCGGATACCTAATGACCCGGGACGCTTTGCTCAACCCGTGACCGGGTAAATCAGACAGTCTTTTTCCGGCGGCCCCGCTTTTGGCCCGGTGTCCGGCCGAGGCCGATCTTCACTGCCAGCTCGCGGCGCTTTTCGGCATAGTTGGGCGCAACCATCGGGTAGTCGGCGGGCAGGTTCCACCGCGCGCGATACTCTTCCGGGCTCATGTCGAAGTTGGTGCGCAGGTAACGCTTGAGCATTTTCAGCTTCTTGCCGTCTTCCAGACATACCAGATAGTCCGGCTTGACCGAAGCGCGGATCGAAACCGCCGGCTCGGGGCGTTCCTCGACCTTGACCGGTTCTCCGCCAAGTCCGGCCAGGGCCGTGTAGACATTGGTGATGAGAGTCGGGACTTCGTCAACTGCAACATTGTTGTTGCTGACGTGTGCAGCAACGATGTCTGACGTGAGTGTAATCAGCGTTTCCGCGATGTCATGTTCCATCTGGTTCATGGAGAATTCCTTGCGTTTGCGATCGATGGTAGGCTGCTGCAGCTTCTTTGCTGGCTACTTGAGCACGTCGGCCATGCGCGCATTGCAGAAATATTGCAAGTCAGGGTTACCTCTCATAATTACTTGAAAGTAACCCGCCTGATGTAGATCGTCAGGTCAGCCGCAATGCAAAAGTAACGGCGTCGAGACGCGTTCCGTCAGCCAGTTTGTAATAGGCCGGTCTACGGCCGACTGGCTCGAAACCGATGGCACGATAGAGTCTCTCGGCCGGATTATTGTGGCGCATTTCAAGAAAGAGTTGTTCAGCACCGCGGTTGCGCGCTTCGGCGAAGACAATGGACAGCAGGGCCCGGGCAATGCCGCGGCCACGCCATGCCGGATCGACCCCGAGCAACAGCAGTTCCGCCTCCCCCGCCAGGTGCCGCGACAGGGCAAACCCTGCGGCAGGCTCTCCCTCGGCCAGCGGAGTGCCATCGGCGGACAGGACCACGTAATGGGTCGAAGGCAGCGCCAGCGAATCCTCGACCTGGCGGCGCGACCATGCTTCCCCCCAGCGCGGATCGAAAGCGGCCTGCATCACCGCCATGATCCGGTCGACGTCGTCCATCATGCAGGCAGGGCTTTCGCAGGGCGCGCATCGGGTGCGCGGCCATAATCGGGGGAGAGATCGTCCGACAGGAGCGCCGGCGGCACTTGCAGCGCAAGGCGGGCGTCCGGCAGCAGGTCCAGCGCTGTGCCCTGGCCGCGCAGGGCCACCAGCGATGCGGCCTGCGTTCCGGCGACGAGCGGGTGGCGCGCCCGGCCAGCGGCC
>NCJP01000220.1 GCA_002278985.1 Erythrobacter sp. 34-65-8 | reverse complement strand
TATCCGCTGGAGGATGGAAAGCGCGCGGTGATCGGTGCCTCGGTCGGCATCGCGGTGTTTCCGTTCGATGGCGATGACCGGGAAAAGCTGACCCGCAGCGCCGACCTCGCGCTCTATGCCGCGAAGAACGGAGGACGCGGCCAGTTCGCCCAGCTTGCCCCGGTCATCCTCGCCCGGCAGCACGACCTGGAATTCGTCCCCGCCAAGACGGGCGACCTTGCCGCGCGAACCGACCATGCTGGTCAGCCGCTCGGCCACCTGCACCAGCAGTTCGTCACCGGCCTGATGGCCCAGCGTGTCGTTGACGTACTTGAACTTGTCCAGATCGAGCATCATCAGCGTGCAGGGGCGGGGGGCCGAACCGTAGGCGTTGACGCACCCGTCGAGGTGGCGGTTGATCGAATGGCGGTTGGCGAGGCCGGTCAGCGAATCGAATTCCGCCAAGCGCGAATCGGCGATCTGCCGTTCGTAATCGACCGTCACGTCCTTGGCGCTGCCGCGGTACCCGGTGAAGATGCCTTCTTCGTTGCGGACCGGCTGGCCGGAGAGCGACCACCAGGTCTGGCGCAGATCATCGGCTGGGCGGCCGACGGTGAAGCGCACGATCTGATCGCGAATGGTGGCATGGGCCTTGAGCTGGAAGCGCAGCGAGCGACCCGCGCCATTGGTGGGGTTGGCCTCGTCAGCCTCGAAGATGCTTTCGAGTGGCTGGCCGATCAATCCCTCCGGCTCTGCACCCAGGGTCTCGCTGGCCTTTTCAGTCAGATAGAGCAGCCGGCCTTCTTCATCCGTGGCCCAGACCCAGACGCTTCCGGCCCGCTCGAATTCGTCGAGCACCCGCGCGCGCAGGGGGCTGGAGGTGCCGGACTGCGCTTCTGGCTGTTCGCTTGCCGGGGGCTGGGCAGGCGGACTGCTTTTCAGGCTTTTGAGGAAATTGATGGCCATCGCGCGGGTGTAGGCGCGCGATGGTTGATTTTGGCTTAATTATCGGCGCTTTGCAGGCCAATCGCGCCTGTTCAGGCGGCTTTGCGCAGTTCCAGTTCGAGCCGGTCCCAGATTTCCACCAGGGCACCGGTGAGATCGTCCATCATCGCTTCGGTGTGGGCCGGGCCGGGGGTAAAGCGCAGCCGCTCCGTCCCGCGCGGGACAGTCGGGAAGTTGATCGGCTGCACATAGGCACCGTATTCGGCCAGCAGGATGTCGCTGATCTTCTTGGCACGGACCGGATCGCCCACCATCAGCGGCACGATGTGGGTGGTGGTGGACATGACCGGCAGGCCCGCAGCGGCGAACTTCGCCTTCAGCAGGTTGGCGTTGCGATGCTGGGCGTCGCGCTCTTCGCTGCTGCCCTTGAGGTGGCGCACGGCGGCCAGCACCCCGGCGACCAGCGCCGGGCTGAGCGAGGTGGTGAAGATGAACCCGGGGGCGTAGGAGCGGATGCAGTCGACGATTTTCGTGTCGGCTGCGATGTAGCCGCCCATGACGCCGAAGGCCTTGCCCAGCGTGCCTTCGATGATGTCGATCCGGGCAGCCGCCTCGTCACGTTCCGAGATGCCGCCGCCGCGCGCGCCGTACATGCCGACGGCGTGGACTTCGTCGATGTAAGTCAAGGCGTTGTACTTGTCGGCCAGGTCGCAGATCGCGTGGATCGGGGCCACATCGCCGTCCATCGAATAGACGCTTTCGAAGGCGATCAGCTTGGGCGTGTCCGGGTCTTCCGCTGCCAGCAGTTCTTCAAGGTGTTCCACATCGTTGTGGCGGAACACCCGCTTGTCGCAGCCGGAATTGCGGATGCCGGCAATCATGCTGGCGTGGTTCAGTTCGTCCGAAAAGATCACGCAGCCGGGCAGCAGCTTGGAAATGGTCGAGAGCGTGGCGTCGTTGGAGACATAGCCGCTGGTGAACAGCAGGGCCGATTCCTTGCCGTGCAGGTCAGCCAGCTCGGCCTCCAGCTCGACGTGGTAATGGGTGTTGCCGCCGATGTTGCGGGTGCCGCCCGAACCGGCGCCGACATCGTGCAGCGCCTCTTCCATGGCGGCGATCACCTTGGGGTGCTGGCCCATGGCGAGGTAGTCGTTCGAGCACCACACGGTGATCGGCTTGGGGCCGTTATGGCCGTGGAAGCAGCGCGCGTTGGGGAACGCACCCTTGTTGCGCAGGATATCGATGAACACGCGGTAGCGCCCTTCGGAGTGAAGGCGGTCGATCGCTTGCTCGAAAATCTGATCGTAGTTCATCGCTAGCCTGCGTCAGCGCCGCCCCGTCTGCGGCTGTCCGAGCAGCGATTTAGGCGCAGAACGGCTGCATTTCCATCACGATCTTTGCGAGACGTTCGCAGCTAGAACTTTTCGATCCGGGTGAGCCCCAATTCGCACAGCCTGGGCGCGAGCGCCCGGAATTCGTCGAGCGGCCCGGTGGTCACCGCGAGATCGCCTTCGCGGCGTTCGAACGCCTGCCCTTCGGTCAGCGCAGCGATGCGGCGGGCAATGCCTTGCGCGCCGTCGACCAGCGTGACGCCCGGGCCGAACACGGCGCCCAACTCGTCGCGCAGCAGGGGGAAATGGGTGCAGGCCAGCACCACGGTGTCGATTTCGGCTGCGCGGGGATGGTCGAGCAGGCCGGACACCGCGCGGCGCACGGCATCCAGCGGGACGGGGCCGCCCCGCAACCTTGCCTCGGCCAGCGTCACCAGCTCCGGCGCGGCATGGCGCAGCAGCGTCTTGCCCGCGGCATAGGCGCGTTCCAGATTGTCGACATAGCTCTGGCGCACGGTCGCTTCGGTGCCGAGCAGGCCGATCACCCCGGTGCGGGTCAGCGCGGCGGCGGGCTTGATCGCAGGGACGGTGCCGACCACCGGGATCTCCAGCACCTCGCGCACCATGCCCAGTGCAATCGTGCTGGCGGTGTTGCAGGCGATGCAGGCGAGGCGCGGGCGGTAGCGTTCGCTCATCCGCCCCAGCAGCCCGGCGACCCGCGCGGTCACCTGCGCCTCGCTCTTGGT
>NCJP01000219.1 GCA_002278985.1 Erythrobacter sp. 34-65-8 | reverse complement strand
CGTTGGTCACCGCGTGGAGGCTGACTGCCAGGTTGACCCCGATTTCCTCGCCGCAGCGGGCCATCATCGGGACCACGCCGCTGGTCGAAAGGGTGATGCGGCGCTTGGACAGGGCCAGCCCGTCACCGTCCATCACCAGCTTGAGCGCATCGCGCACATTGTCGAAATTGTAGAGCGGTTCGCCCATGCCCATCATCACGATATTGGTCAGCAGGCGCCCGTCGGCGGTGTAGTGGCCCGCCTCGTCGTCCTGGTCCTCGGCGTCGCTGGCCATGCTGCCCTTGGGCCATTCGCCCAGCGCATCGCGGGCGAGCATGACCTGACCGACGATTTCGCCGGGCGTGAGGTTGCGGACCAGCTTCATGGTGCCGGTATGGCAGAAGGTGCAGTTGAGCGTGCAGCCGACCTGGCTGGACACGCACAGCGTACCCCGGTCAGCATCGGGGATGAACACCATCTCGAAATCGTGGCCGTCCGCCGTGCGCAGCAGCCACTTGCGGGTGCCGTCAACCGAATGCTGGGCTTCAACTACCTCGGGCCGCCCGATCACGAAGCGCGCGGCAAGCCACGGACGCATGGTCTTGGCGATATCGGTCATCGCCTCGAAGTCGGTCACGCCGCGATGGTAGAGCCAGTGAAACACCTGCTTGGCCCGCAGCTTGGCCTGCAGGGTATCAAGCCCCGCAGCCTCGAACAGTTCGCGAATGCGGGCCTTTGGCAGGCCCAGCAGGTCGATACGCCCATCGGCACGCGGCGTGATGTCGCGCGCAACGGGAACGGGATCCACCTGTCCGGGGATCGGCATGAGAGCTGTGTCGGCCATGGAGATCGCGCATATAGTCTTGCTGGCCTGCGAAATCCAGCGAACTGCCGCTGCGATCAGCTTCGTTCCATCCGTTCGTCGTTAACGATTGTCGCCCTGTCGAAAGAATGTAACCTGAAAACAACACTTTGTTGTTGTGTGAGGTTCATGAAACCGGACCTCTCGCCATCCATTTGATTGCCCATGCAGGCACCTCGCCTGCGGCATGAATGGAGATAGTCCCATGAAAAAGACCATTGCAGCTCTGCTTGCCGGCAGCACGTTTCTGGTGGCAGTCCCCGCATCGGCCCAGGCGGTCGATGAATCGCCGTTCACCGGCCTGCGGGTTCAGGCCGTCACCGGTTACGACAGCGTGACCGCGGGCAGCGATGACGACGATGATATCAACGACAACAACGATCAGACGGCCGATGGCATCCTCTATGGTGCCGCGGTCGGGTACGACATCGATTTCGGCGGTGTGGTGGTGGGGCCGGAAGCCGAATTCACCTTTTCGAGCGCCGATACCGATTTCAACGACGGCGATTTCGAAAATTTCGGCTTCGGCAATGTCTCGGCAGAGCGTGACCTTTACCTCGGTGCCCGGATCGGCGCGAAGGTGGGCGAGAATGCTCTGGCCTACGTCAAGGGTGGCTACACCAACGCCACATTCGACATCCGCTCGAACGATGGCACGAGGGAGTTCCGCGAAGGGTATGACACCGACGGCTACCGCATCGGCGGGGGCGTCGAGGTGGCTCTGAGCCAGAACATGTTCATCAATGCCGAGTACCGGTATTCGAACTATTCCAAGGCCGAAGTCGATTTCGAGGGCACCTTGCCCGATACCGAACGCTTCAATGTAGACCTTGACCGTCACCAGGTGGCGGTTGGTCTGGGGATGCGCTTCTGATCGGAAACGCACCGGGTAAAGGCAGCGGCCGGGGCACTTGCCTCGGCCGTTTGCTCATTACCGCCGGGCGCAGCCGACGGTTGCGGCATCGAGCGCGGTCGCAGCCCCGGCAAGGTCATAGATGTTCGAGAACCGGCGGCCCCGGCTGTCGGTCGCACTGACCGACATTGACCCGGCAGAGCGCATCGCGGCCACTACCGCTGCGTCGGTTGCGCGGTCGGGGGCCCAGGCGTCCCCACCGCCGCCCGTCAGGGTGAAGCGCTTGCCGCTGATCGCGAGTTGGATGCGAGGCTCGGTGGCAAGCTTGCGGGACAGGCGGAAGTGAACCTGGCCGCGAATGTTGCGCCTGGGCCAGGTTCCGACACTGGCATAGGGCTGGTAATCACGCCGGATCTCGCCCGGACGCGGCTTGGCGATGGCATAGCAGCGCGGCACCTGCGGATCGCGAAAAGCGGCCCAGCTGGAAAATACCCCCAGGCTGTCCCGCGCTGAGGCAGGGGCGGCGAGGATCATCAGAACCGCCATCGCTATCGCGCCGCGCTTAATCATAGCGGATGGCCGTGATTTCCCATTCCTTGGTGCCCACCGGCAGCCTGACCTGGCGGACGTCACCCACAGCCGCCCCGCGCAGCGCGCGGGCAAGCGGGCTGGACCAGCCAACCCGCCCGGCACTGGCGTCCTGCTCGTCGTCGCCGACGATGGTGACCACTTTCTCGCTGTCGTCCTCATCGAGGATGGTGACGGTGGCGCCGAAATAGGCCCGGTCCTGCTCCGGCTGGCTGGACGGTTCGATCACCCGGGCTGTTTTCATCCGCCGCGCGAGGTGCGCCAGTTCGCGGTCGATTTCCCGCATTCGCTTGCGACCATAGAGGTAATCGCCGTTCTCGCTGCGATCACCGTTGCCCGCAGCCCAGCTGACGATCTCCACGATCGCGGGCCGCTCGGTACCCAGCAAAAGGTCGTAGCGGGCGCGCATGGCGGAATATCCCGCCGGGGTGATTGGATTACTGCCGTTCAATGCCTTGCCCCCGCCGCTGTCTGCCTAGCGCAGGAAGTCGGCAGCGGTGCGCGGCTTGCCGTAGGGCGCGCGCTCGGGGTGCAGCTGCTCATACACCACTGCATTCTCGATCACCCGGTGCACATAAGTGCGCGTTTCGGTGATGCCGATCCGCTCGATCCAGGTCACCCAGTCGATCGAGCCGGTGCGCGGATCGCCATTGGCGCGCAGCCACTGGTTCACCCGGCCGGGCCCGGCGTTGTAGGCCGCGATGGCGAGCGGATAGCTGCCGTTGTAGCG
>NCJP01000218.1 GCA_002278985.1 Erythrobacter sp. 34-65-8 | reverse complement strand
GTGCTGGCGCAGTTCGCGCGGGGCTAGAAGGTCCGGCGAATACCGGAACAAGGCTCAGTGATCGGGTGTGGCCGAAGGCTTGCCCTCACCGCCGAAGATCGCCACTTCGTTCACGCCGGCGCTGGTCGCCCGCCCGCGATACATCCCGCTGGTGTTGAAGCTGAAGATCGCATAGCCTTCCGGCGTGACGAGGATCACCCCGCCGTCGCCGCCCAGTTGCTTCACATCGGCCATGACAGCATCGGCGAAGTACTGGGCTTCAACCGTCTTGACGACCGGATCGGTTTCCATCCCTGCCGCCAGGACATCCAGCACTTCCTGCCGGGCACGCAGCCGCGCGCAGATTTCGTGCGCCACGCCCACGCGGATGAAGTACTCGCCCCACCCCGTAGCCGAAACTGCGCAGCTGCGGTTGTCGGCATAAGTGCCAGCTCCAATGATCGGCGCATCGCCCACCCGGCCCCAGCGCTTGCCGGTCATCCCGCCGGTCGAGGTCGCCGCCGCAAGATTGCCTTGTCTGTCCAGCGCCACCGCACCGACCGTGCCGAACTTGTGATCGACATCGAGCGCGGAGAGCTGCTTCGCCTTCATCCGCTCCAGCGCCTCGCGCCGCGCCTGGGTGGCGAAGTATTCGGGCGGGGTCACGGCAAAGCCCTTCTCCACCGCGAAGGCCTCAGCGCCTGCACCCATCAGCATCACGTGCTCGCTCTGGGTGCGGACCGTGTCGGCCAGCAGGATCGGGTTCTTCACCGTCTTCACCCCCGCCACCGCGCCCGCACTCCGGTCGCGCCCGTCCATGATCGAGGCGTCGAGTTCGTTCGTCCCCTCCCAGGTAAACACCGCGCCCTTGCCGGCGTTGAACAGCGGCGAATCCTCCATGATGATGACCGCCGCCTTGACCGCATCGATCGCGCTGCCACCTTCAGCCAGCACCCTGGCCCCGGCATCGAGCGCGGCCTGCAGCGCAGCCTCGTATTCGGCCCGGCGTTCCGGCGTCATCGCCGCCTTGTCGAGCGTGCCCGCCCCGCCGTGGATGGCAAGCGACCACCTGGGCATTTCAGGGGCGGCCCCCTCGGCCATGGCCGGCGCAGCGAACAGGGCAAGGATGGTGGCGAGCAGCGTGCGGCCGGTATTCATGGTCTTGTTCATGGCCTTGGGCTAGCACGCCTGCCAGCCCATGCGAAGCGGGCTTGCACATGGCGCGCACCGGTTTACGACTGCGGCCCGATGATCCTGCGCCCTGCCACCGCCGCCGATATTCCTGCGCTCGCCCTGCTCGGGCGGGAGAGCTTCGTCGCCGCCTTCGGCCACCTCTATTCCGAGGCGAACCTCCAGACCTTCCTCGGCATGGTCTATTCCGACGACGCCGTGCGGGGCGAGGTGGAAGGCGGCGAATGCATTCATCAGCTGGCCGACGACGGCACTCGCCTGCTGGGTTTCGTCAAGCTGCGCTACCCGAGCTGGTATGCGGACGATTCGCCCACGGGCGTGCGCGATCCGATTGCACTCGGCCAGCTCTACACCCAGCCTGATGCCACTGGGCAGGGCATCGGCGCCGCCCTGATGGACTGGGCCATTGCCGAGGCACGGGCGCGCGGTCATGATGCGATCCAGCTCTCGGTCTGGGCCGAGAACTTCGGCGGCCAACGATTCTACGAACGCTATGGCTTTGCCAAAGTGGCCGAGATCGACTTCTGGGTCGGCGACCACCGCGATGACGAATTCCTCTACGAGCTGCCGCTCGGCTGAGGTCACCCAAGGGAGAGAATGCATGGCCGGATACGGAGCAACCACCACCGCCGACGAGGTGCTGGCAGGCATCGACCTTGCCGGGCAGACCGTGTTCGTGACCGGCGGCGCCTCCGGCATCGGGCAGGAGGCGGCCCGCGCCATGGCGGCGCGCGGCGCGCGGGTGGTGCTGGCGGCGCGCGATCAGGCCAAGCTCGATGCCGCAGCAGACGCGATCCGCGCGGCGGTTCCGGGGGCCAGCGTGGAAACGATCGTGGTCGATCTCGCCTCGCTCGCCAGCGTGCGCGCCTGCGGGGCCGAAGCGGCACAGCGTTTTCCCGTGATTGACCTGCTGATCAACAATGCCGGGGTGATGGCCTGCCCCCATGGCGAGACGGCCGACGGGTTCGAGCTGCAGTTCGGCACCAATCACCTGGGCCATTTCCTGCTGACGAAGTACCTTGTGCCGCTGGTCGAGGCGGGCCGGGGCAAGCGGATCGTGAATCTCTCCAGCCTCGCCCACCACTATGACCGGGTCCATTTCGACGATCCCAACTACCGCGCACGGCCCTACGACAAATGGGAAAGCTACGGCCAGTCGAAGACAGCCAACGTGCTGTTCTCGGTTGGCCTGCAGCAGCGGCTTGCAGCGCGCGGGTTCGATGTCTTTGCGGTCCACCCGGGCGGAATCGCCACCAATCTCGGTCGCCACCTGACCGAACAGGATGTGGCGGAGATGATGGCCCGGATCCAGGACCGGGCCGGTGGCAGCTTCAGCTTCAAGACCATCGAGCAAGGCGCTGCCACGACCTGCTGGGCAGCAACAGCGCCGGACCTGACGGGCAACGGCGGGCTCTATTGCGAGGACTGCCACGTTGCGCCGGTTGACGATGTCGACCCGCGGGGCGGCGTCCGTTCCTACGCGGTAGATCCGGACGCGGCGGAGCAGCTCTGGACCCTGTCGGAGGAGCTGGTGGGCGAGGCGTTCAGCGTCTGAACGCCAGCGTCACCGCCACCTTTGCAGCAGCGGCGCAGGCGCATTTCCTACCGCGCGCAGCGGTGCTAAGGGGGGGCGATGCACGCGCCCCTCGCCAAACCCCGCCATGCTCGCCACATAAGCCCGGCAGGCGCGCTGGCGCGCTGCAACTTTTTTGACACAGGACAGTGTAACATGTGGTCCATGTCTCGCGTGAAGTCCCCCTTGAACATCCTATCAGGAAGCCGGTCAGTCCGATGAGCGAAATCCGCCCCTGGCGCACGATCATGCGCCGCCAGTCGCGCCAGATC
>NCJP01000217.1 GCA_002278985.1 Erythrobacter sp. 34-65-8 | reverse complement strand
TGGTCCCCCTCCCCGTTCCGGGGAGGATCGCCCCATCCTCGCCATGACCCCGCGCGGGAAGCCGATCACGCAGGAGCGGATCCGGCAGCTGGCCAGCGGCCCCGGAGTGGTGCTGATCTGCGGCCGGTTCGAGGGGTTCGACGAGCGCCTGTTCGAGGCCCGGCCGGCCATCGAGCAGGTCTCCCTCGCCGACGTGGTCCTGTCCGGCGGGGAGCCCGCCGCGCTCGCCATACTCGATGCTTGCATTCGCCTGCTCCCCGGCGTAATGGGCGCGGCTTCCAGCGGGCATGAGGAATCCTTCGAAGAAGGCTTGCTCGAATACCCGCAATATACCCGACCTCAGGAATGGGAAGGGCGCACGATCCCTGAAGTGCTGCGATCGGGGGATCATGCGAAGATCGCGGCGTGGCGGAAACACCGCGCCGAGGAAGACACACGGTCACGCAGGCCAGACCTTTGGGAGCGTTACAGGAACGCTCGGGACTGACCTGCCTCTGGTGCGCGGCGAACAGTAAGGGAATTGGACCAGTGAATCTGATCCAGCAGATCGAAGCGGAAGAAATTGCCAAGGCTGGCAAGGACATCCCCGAATTCCGTGCCGGCGACACCGTGCGTGTCGGCGTCAAGGTCAAGGAAGGCAACCGTGAGCGTGTGCAGAACTTCGAAGGCGTGGTGATCGCGCGTTCGAACCGCGGCATGGGCTCCAACTTCACCGTCCGCAAGATGAGCTTCGGCGAAGGCGTGGAACGCGTGTTCCCGCTCTACGCGCCGATCGTCGAGAGCGTGACGGTGGTCCGCCGCGGCGTCGTGCGCCGGGCGAAGCTCTATTACCTGCGCGGCCGCACCGGCAAGCGCGCGCGCATCGCCGAACGGCGCGAGGTGCGCACCGAAAGCTGATTGCCAGCTTCAAGGTGAGATTAACGGGAAGGGCGGCCTCGCAGGATATGCGGGGCCGCCCTTCTTGCGTGGTGGCCAGACGGGACCAACCTCTGGCCGATGGTGACTTCAGGATACCGGTTCCCGGCAGAGACCAACCCCGGAACCGGAGGCCGGACTAGGCCCGCCGCCTTAGCACTTCCTGAAGTGGCCGGGTTAGGCCCGGATGACCGCGCACCTAGGTGTTTCTCCTGATGGGGCGCGGCTGTTTCGCAAACACGAAAAGGCGGCCCCGCCGGACACACGGGGCCGCCTTCCTGTTCTGCCTGGTCAATGGGACGGGACCAGTTTTTTGGGCCTCTGTGCCAGGTGGGGGTACCGGTTTCCCGCAGAGACCGCCGGGGGACCGGTCACCAATATGTAACCGCCGCGTTAGGACTTTCTAAAGCCGCTGGGTTAGGACGGTTTTAACCATGCGAGTGGTCGCGGGCGGGGAGATGGGGTGCGCTTGAGCGGAACGGGATGCCATACCGCCGCGGCATTTTCCTACACGCCCGCAAGCTGCTATCCCCTCGTGCGATGGCGTGGTTTTTCCAAGGTGCTGCCAAACTCCGGCTCGCCCCCCGGGGGGCAGTGGTGAGTCCCACATTTAGAATTTGCCATTTTGCCACGTAAAAACAGACAGATAACTAAATGTCCGCGACTTGACACGGTGTCAACTTCGTCAAGCGGGTGTCAATTTCACCGGCGCTTGCGCAAAGCCCCGTCAGCGCCGCCCCAAGGGGAAATTCATCGCCAATGCAGCGGAGGGGCGCTAAAGGCGCGGTCCGCTCTGCAAGGGGCGGTGACAGATCAGGAGTGAGCCAAGTGGGTTATCGGGTGGCAGTGGTCGGCGCGACCGGGAATGTCGGGCGCGAAATGATGCACATCCTCGCTGAGCGCGAGTTCCCGTGTGCCGAGGTCGCCGCAGTGGCCAGCTCGCGTTCGACCGGGACCGAGGTCGAGTTTGGCGACACCGGGCGGATGCTCAAGTGCAAGAACATCGAGCATTTCGATTTCACCGGCTACGATATTGCCCTGTTCAGCGCCGGCGGCGGACCGGCTAAGGAGTATGCCCCCAAGGCAGCAGCGCAGGGCTGCGTGGTGATCGACAACTCCTCCTACTGGCGGATGGACCCGGACGTGCCGCTGATCGTGCCGGAAGTGAACCCCGACGCGATTGACGGCTACAAGGCCAAGAACATCATCGCCAACCCCAACTGCTCGACCGCGCAGCTGGTGGTGGCGCTCAAGCCGCTGCACGATGCCGCCACGATCAAGCGGGTGGTGGTCAGCACCTACCAGTCGGTTTCCGGCGCAGGCAAGGCGGGAATGGACGAGCTGTTCGAGCAGAGCCGCGCGATCTTCGTCGGTGATCCGGTCTCGGTGAAGAAGTTCACCAAGCAGATCGCCTTCAACCTGATCCCGCATATCGATGTGTTCCTGGATGACGGCTCGACCAAGGAAGAATGGAAGATGGTGGTCGAGACCAAGAAGATCCTCGATCCCAGGATCAAGCTCACCGCCACCTGCGTGCGGGTGCCGGTGTTCGTCGGCCATTCGGAATCGGTCAGCATCGAGTTCGAGAACGAGATGACGGCAGAGCAGGCGCAGGACATCCTGCGCGAGGCACCGGGGATCATGCTGGTCGACAAGCGCGAGGACGGCGGATACGTCACCCCGATCGAATGCGTCGGTGACGGGGCAACCTACATCAGCCGCGTGCGCGAGGACCCGACGGTCGAGAACGGGCTGAACCTGTGGTGCGTCAGCGATAACCTGCGCAAGGGCGCCGCGCTCAACGCGGTGCAGATCGCCGAGTTGCTCGGGCGCAGGCACCTGAAGAAGGGATGATGGCTGTGCGCGCTTTCCTGCCGATCCTGTCCCTCGCGGCCCTGGCAGCCTGCAACGGACCGGAAGATGCCACGCCGGCGGGCGACGCCGTAGAGGCGTCAGCCGCTGCGGAGACAGCGCAGGCAGCCGAGGCCGGCCCGGTCCTGCTGTCAGGCAAGGGGATCGGCTGGGGCAGCGGGGCGGACAAGGTCCGGCTGGCGTTCGGCTCGTCCCGCGACACAATCGACACCGCGCTCACGGCGCATTTTG
>NCJP01000025.1 GCA_002278985.1 Erythrobacter sp. 34-65-8 | reverse complement strand
TACTATTATGAAGAGACCACCGGCGGCCATTCGGGCGGGGTGGATAACGAACAGCGCGCGCAGTTGCAGGCGCTCCAGTTCGTCTACCTGCTCCAGCGACTCGGCGGGTCGGCAGGCGGCGAGTAAGATGAGGTATTTGGGGGGCGGCCGCCATGGCCGCCCTCCTCTGCCTCAGCGGGTCGGCGCGTGGAAATCGGGCGGTTTGTTTGCCACCCACTCGACGAATTTCGCCAGTGCCGCGTTTTCCAGCAATCGCGCGCGGTCATCCCCGATGCGAGCGAGCTCACCGTTGGTGAAATTGGCGTGGATCGCCTTATGGCAGATCGGGTGGACCGGCACGGTGCCCCTGCCCTTCTTGGCCTTTGGCACGGGATGATGCGCCTGCATCAGCGTGTCGAACGGGCGCCCGCACAGCCAGCAGGTTTCATCCGGCATGGTGAGCCAGGCCTGGCGAAGCAAAGCGCAGGTCCCTGGATTGCTGCGGCGCCTCGCAAGGAACGGGGCGCACTCACTTCTTCTCCGCCGCCTTCTTCTTCATCGTATCGTGGAAGCGGTCGGCCCAGCCGGGCTTCACGATCTGCTCCCCGCGCACCATCCGCAGATCGCCCGGGCCGACATCGCGGCTCACTGCGCTGCCGGCGGCGACAATCGCGTCAGCACCGATGGTCACCGGCGCGATCAGGGCACTGTTGGAGCCAATGAAGGCGCGTTCGCCAATCACTGTCCTGTACTTGAAGTAGCCGTCATAGTTGCAGGTGATCGTCCCCGCGCCGATGTTCGCCCCCGCGCCCACTTCGGCATCGCCGAGGTAGGTCAGGTGGTTGGCCTTGGCGCCGGCACCGAGCGTGGTCTTCTTCATCTCGACGAAGTTGCCAACCTTGCTGCCGCGCTCCATCACCGATCCCGGGCGCAGGCGGGCATAGGGGCCGACTTCGCAGCCCTCGCCCACGGTCGCGCCTTCCAGGTGGCTGAACGCGCGGATGCGCGCTCCACTGGCCACGCTGACGCCGGAGCCGAAAACCACATGCGGTTCGACTGTGACATCGGCGTCAATTTCAGTGTCATGGCTGAAGAAGACAGTTTCCGGCGCGGTCAGGCTGACGCCGCCCGCCATCATCGACTCTCGCTTCTGGTGCTGCCAGCGCGCTTCGGCCTGGGCCAGCTCGCCGCGGCTGTTGATGCCTTGCACTTCGTCCGGATCGTCGGTGACCACCACCGCGCTGTGCCGACCGTCGGCATTGGCTACGTTGACCACATCCACGAGGTAGTATTCGCCCTGTGCATTGTCGTTGCCGACCCGCGCCAGCAAGCCAAACAGGTCCGCCGCGCGCGCCGCCATCAGGCCGGAGTTACACAGGCGGCACTGGCGCTCTTCCTCGCTCGCATCCTTGTGTTCGACCATCTTGACGATGCGGCCGCTCTCGTCCGCGATCACGCGCCCGTATTGCAGCGTATCTTCCGGCGCGAAAGCGAGCACCACCACCGCCGGGGCATCGGGCGCATGGAGCCGGTCGAGCATCCGCTGCATCGTCTCCGGCCGCACGAACGGCACATCGCCATAGAGCACCAGCACGTCGCCTTCGAATCCGGCCAGCGCGCTTTGGGCCTGCTGCACCGCGTGCCCGGTGCCGAGCTGTGGCTCCTGCAGGCAGGTCAGCGCGCGGTCCCCCAGAGCCGCCTCAAGCTGCTCGCGCCCGCTGCCGACCACCACCACCTGCCGTGCCGGTTCCAGCGCAGCCACCGAGGCCATCAGGTGATCGAGCATCGGCTTGCCCGCAATCGGATGCAGGACCTTGTGCAGGGAACTCTTCATGCGGGTGCCTTTGCCCGCAGCGAGGATGACGGCGGCAATCTTGCTCATGGACGCTCCTTTAGAACGGATGGCGCCTTGCCACCAAAAGCTTGCCGTTTGAAGAACCATCCGCCACCGCGCTGGGCGATGACGCAATTTCCCTTCAGCGCGGTCGGCTTCGATCTCGACGGCACCCTGTGCGACACCTTCCGCGATCTCGGCGCAGCGGTGAACCATGCCCTGCGGATCGGCGGACTCGATGAAGTCTCGATCGAAAGCTCGAAGGACCTGATCGGGGGCGGGGCCAAGGTCATGCTGGCGCGCGCGGTCGAGGCGCAGACCGGACATTTGGGCGGGCTGCCGGAACCCGAATTCAATGCCCTCTACAAGCAGATGCTCGGTTTCTACGCCGAGAACAACGCGGTCCACACCGTGCCCTACCCCGGCGCGCTGGAGGCGATGGACGAGCTGGCGGCGCGCGGGGTCAAGCTGGCGGTGGTGACCAACAAGTTCGAGGCCTTCGCCACCGCGCTGCTGGGCCAGCTGGGCCTCAGCGAACGGTTCGTCACGATCATCGGCGGGGACAGCCTGGGCAAAGGGCCGGACGGGAAGTTCCGCGCCAAGCCGCTGCCTGACCCGGTGATCGAGGCCCGGGCACGCTGTGGTGGCGGGACGTTCGCCTTCATCGGCGATTCCACCTACGACGTCGCGGCCGCGAAGGGCGCAGGCGTACCGGTCGTGGTCGCCGCTTATGGCTATTGTGACCGAGCGCCGCACGAACTGGGCGGGGACGCCGTCATCGATTCGCTGCATGGCCTCATTCCTGCCCTCGAGGCGCTCTAGGAAGCGCCCTGCCCCTACGGCATCCCGCCCTGACGAAAGCACGGTTGCAACGCGCGCGGGAAACTGCCAACCGGCACACGCATTTACGCTAACGTAAGGCCGGAACCGGCCGACCAGGAGGATATGCCATGACCATTTCGTTCAAGGACAAGGTTGCCATCGTTACCGGTGCCGGTGGCGGACTGGGCAAGGAATATGCGCTCGAGCTGGCGCGCCGCGGCGCAAAGGTGGTCGTGAACGACCTCGGCGGCTCGCGCGATGGCACCGGCACCTCCGATGCGGCGGCCCAGGTGGTCTCGGAAATCGAGGCTATGGGCGGCGAAGCCGTCGCCAACGGCAGCTCGGTGACCGAATACGACCAGATGGTCGAAATGGTTGCCAAGACCAAGGAAAAGTGGGGCGGCATCCATATCCTGATCAACAACGCGGGCGTGCTGCGCGACAAGACCTTCGCCAAGATGGAACCGGCCGATTTCGAATTCGTGGTCAAGGTCCACCTGACCGGCTCGGCCATGGCCACCAAGGCGTGCTGGGAACTGATGCGTGAGCAGGCCTATGGCCGCATCCTGATGACAGCCTCGTCGACCGGTCTGTTCGGCAACTTCGGCCAGGCCAACTACGGCGCAGCCAAGCTCGGCCTCGCGGGCCTGACCAAGACGCTGCAACTCGAAGGCGGCAAGTACAACATCCGCGTGAACACCCTTTCGCCGGTAGCGGGCACCCGCATGACCGCTGACCTGTTCCCGGAAGAGGCCTTCAAGCTGTTCGATCCCGTGAACGTGGTCCCCGCTGCGCTGTTCCTGGTGAGCGAAGACGCCCCCACCAACGCCATCGTCGGCGCCGGTGCCGGTGGTTACCACTCGGCCTGGACGGTGATGAACGACGCCGTCTGGCTGCCCGAGGAAGAGCGCACCCTGGAAGGCTTCGCAGCCCGCTGGGAAGAGATCTCGGCCTTCAGCAACCTGATGGCCCCGCAGAGCGGCAGCGAGCAGAGCGCCAACATCCTCAAGGCCATGCAGAAGGTCACCGGCACCGGCCCGAGCTCGGCGCGGGGCTGAGGGTTCGTGTCGGAGCCCGGACCTCACGGTCCGGGCCGCCGCGACATTGGTTGACCGATTCGAGCATTGCGATACGACGGTCCAGGAGCCTGTTAGCAGGCGTTGGATAGGCGCGTGGGGTGGACGGCTTTGAATTCCTGCTGACATTGTTCGGGTTGCTGCTCGGGCTGGCGCTGGCCGAGGGGCTTGGCGGGCTCTCCAATGCACTCCACATGCGCCGCCGGACCCCGATCGGCTGGCCGACTGCGCTGCTCGGCACCTTCGTGTCGTTAGACATCGTCAGTTTCTGGATGAACGGCTGGGCGCTGCGGGCGGTCTTGCCGGTCACCTGGCCAGTCATGTTCGGCGGCTTTGTCGTCACCGCCGTGGCCTACGTCGCGGCGTCGCTGATATTCCCCAAGGATGCGGAAGACTGGGCCGATATCGATGGCCATTTCGAACGCAACCGCGCCACGGTGATCGGCAGCCTGCTGACCTGCAATCTGGCGCTGCTCATCGTCATCTTCTCGATGATGGAGATTCCTGATCCGTTCAACTTGCGCCGGCTCGTCATTATCTGGTCGGCTTTTCCGGTCGGGCTGATCGCTATGTTTGCCCCGCAACGTCCGCTTGTTCTAGGCGCGCTGGCTTACATGATCGCGTTGTACCCGCTGTCGTTGATCTGGCGTTAGCCCAAGGCCGCCAGCAAACGCTGGCACACTCTTACTGTATTGACACGATAACACACTAGGGTTACGCCTTGCCTTTCTCAGGGGAGGAGTAACCCATGTATACCGAAGACGACCTGCGCCAGGCGGTGGCGAGCGGTGCGATCAGCGCCGACGCTGCCGAGGCGCTTCGCCAATCCGTCCGCACCGCCCACCCCACACCATCGGTTGACGAGGAGAATTTCCGCCTTGTCAACAGTTTCAACGATATCTTCGTGACTATTGCCGCCGTCCTGCTGCTCGTCGCCATGGCCGGGATCGGGCAGGCCTTCACGCCGCGCCTTGACGGCCCGCCTCCGTTCTCGGGCATGCTGATCGCCGCTGCGGCCTGGGGCATGGCCGAATACTTCACCCGCCAGCGCCGCATGGCCCTGCCCAGCATTGTGCTGCTTCTCGCCTTCGTCGGCGGCGTGTTCGAGGCCTTGCTCGGTTTCATCGTCATGGCGATGGGGGATGACAGCACCAACGAGCGCGTGGCGGTGACGCTGGTCGCTCTCGCCGCGCTGGCCACCGCAGGGGCAGCGTGGATGCACTGGCGCAGGTTCATGGTGCCGATCACCATCGCCGCCGGCACCGCTGCCGTGGCAGGCACTGTGGTCGCCCTGATCGTCGCAGCGATTGGTCCGAACAATATCGAGCCCGAGCAGGCCCTGATCCCGCTTGTGTTCATTGCCGGCGTTTCGGTATTCGCCTTCGCCATGCGGTGGGACATGACCGACCGTGAGCGGCAAACCCGGCGCAGCGATGTGGCCTTCTGGCTCCACCTGCTGGCCGCGCCGATGATCGCCCACCCGCTGTTCCACTGGCTCGGCGTGACCGAGGGCGATAGCATCGGCATGGGCGCTGCATTCGGCGTGCTGCTGGTCTACCTGGCGATGAGCCTGGTGGCGCTGGCGGTGGACCGCCGTGCCCTGCTCGTTTCGGCACTGGCCTATGTGCTGTTCGCACTCGGATCGCTGTTCGAGCGGTTCGGCGCGGTCGAGCTCAACCTGGCCCTGACAGCGCTGGTGATCGGTTCTGCCCTGCTGACGCTGTCAGCCTTCTGGACCCCGATCCGGCAAGCAGTGGTGCGGGGGCTGCCGACAAATCTGCAATCGCGCCTTCCTGTGACAGCACTCCTTGCGGCCTGACATCGTCTGATGGGGGGAGAGGGGCCGCACGCACTGCTCGGCCCTTCTCCCGTCCTTCAGCATGGGGACTCTGCCATGAATCTTCTGACCGCCTCGCGCGAAGGGACGCTGCGGCTGTTCCAGAACGTCATTATCCTGGCGCTTGCGGGGCTGCTGATCTTCTACCATCTGACGATGCTGCGCGATCTGGCCATGGGCAAAGGCTTGAGCAGCGATGGCGCCTACAATGCGATCCAAGGGGCCTTACGCCTCGCCATCGTCGCCAGTCTGACGGCGGTCGTGCTCGGCAAGCGGATCGCCCTGGCGGCAATGTGGCTCAGCATCGGTAGCCTGATCGCCACCCATTACTGGGCCCATTTCGGCGGCTTGCCCGTGGATTTCACCGCGGGTCGCCACCCGTTGTCCTATCTCAAGGGGCTGATCATCCCCTCGATCATCACCACCGCATTTCTCTACCGAAGGGACTGAGCGCTAGCCTGTCACCACCTTTACCAGACGCCGCTCTATCGGAGCCAGCACGCCCGCGAGGTCGTGGCCCCGCTTCAGCACCTGGCCGTGTTCGCCGTAGAGCGTCCACATACCCTGCCGCGAACGGAGTGACGGTCGTTTCTCGATCCGCGCCTGGGGGCGTTCGGCGGTGCGCTTGAATGCGGCGAAACTGGCAAAGTCACGGGTAAAATCCATCGCGTAGTCGCGCCACTGCCCAGCCGACACCATCCGGCCGTAGGTATCGAGAATGCGCGAAAGTTCCTCGCGCGAGAAGCCGACCTGATCGGGCTGCCTTGAGGGGAAAGCAACGATGGTGCCGCCCGGCCCCCCAGCCTGCCCGCCGCCGCCGCCAGACAGCATCAGCTACCGGTCCGCTTGCGCCGGGGTGCCGGAACAGCACGAGCGCCGGTCGCTTGCCGCAGCTCGGCAATTTCCGCCCGCAAGGCGGCCAGTTCGCCCTCCAGTTTCTCGACGCAATCGCGGCCAACGCCGGCAGCTTCCTCGCAAGGGTCGTCACAGGGCGTGCCATAGGGAATGAATTCGCGCAGCCATTGCTCGGCCGGCACCAGGGTCGAGCGGGCCTTGAGGCCGATCATGGTGGCGCCTTCCGGGACATCGTCGGTCACCACGGCATTGGCGCCGATCCGCGCCCGGTTGCCGACCGTGATCGGGCCGATCACCTGTGCGCCGGAACCGATGATCACGTTATCCTCAATGGTCGGGTGCCGCTTGCCGCCCACGCCATTGGTCGGATTGGTGCCGCCCAGAGTGACGCACTGGTAAATGGTCACATTGTCCCCGATCAGCGCGGTTTCACCAATCACGGTGAAGCCGTGGTCGATGAAGAAGTTCTTCCCGATGGTCGCGCCCGGATGGATGTCGATCGCGGTCAGGAAGCGGCTGAAATGGTTCACCAGCCGGGCAAGGAAATAGAGCTTTGCCTCGAACAGCCAGTGCGCCACCCGGTGAAGGCCCAGTGCGAGCACGCCAGGATAGAGTAGGATTTCCCAGCGCGACCGGGGCGCCGGATCGCGGGCGCGGATCGAGTCGAGATAGGCGGTCAGCCGGTCAAACATCGCAAGCAGACTCCCACTTCCCCACCGCTAAAGCAAGCGTGCCTGCCGCGGTCCTTCGATTGCCTCCAGCGCATCCCGCCAGACCGACTGGGTGGCCGGTACCTTGCGCTCCATGCTCAGCCGGTCGATGGTTTCCACCAGCCGCTCTATCGCTGCGAAGCTGCGGGTCGTGCGCGGCACGAGATAGGTAAGCGCCCCTTCGCCAAGGACAAGCCCCCGCTGCTGCGCATGGGCCTCGATCAGCGCCGCGACCATCGCGTCATCAGGCGCACCGATCCGCAGCTGCAAGGCGGCCCCCATGCGTGATCGCAGGTCCGGCAGCGCAATATCCCATGTCTCCCCGTTGACCACCAGCAGCAGCGGCCGGCCATCTTCCTGCGCGCGGTTCCAGCGGTGGAACAGGGTCGTCTCGTCCACCGAGTCGGCCCCGTCAATCGACTCGCCCCGCCCCTCGGCGGCGAACCAGCGGGCCAGGAGCGACTTGCCCGAGCGCGGCGATCCGGTGAGGACGGCGGTCCGGAAAGGCCAGCTTTCGGGCCGTCCGAGAGCCTCGATGACTTCAGCATTGGCCGTTCCCACGACAATGCGGGTGGCGTCGCCCGGGCGGCGCAGATCCAGCGGCAAGACAATCTGGCCCATCGGCTCAGCGGCGGATGGCGAGCGCGTTGCTGCCTTGCGTTACGGTAAACCCGCGCCCGCGCAGGGCAGCGGCCAGCTGGTCAATCGACCCGCCATAGCTGACCGTCATTACCGAAGTGCCGCCAATCCCGACACTGGTGGTCGCCGCGCCGCGCACGCCGGGTGCTCCCCGGACGGCAGCCAGCGTGGCGTCAAAAGCGCCCGCGTCCGGCGTGGCGAACTGGACCACGAACGCCGACACCACCTGCGGTGTCTCGACAGGAACCTGGGGTGCATCGGTCCCATCGCCAGCAGTTTCATCCGCTCCCGGCTGAGCCGCAGCGGCGCGCTCCTGCGCTTCGATCTGGCGGCCGATTTCGATCAGGCGCTGCAGGGCCGGATCGATTTCCGCGCCGGCCATGCTGAGCGTCGGGTCAGGGCGCAGCTTGCCATCAGCCAGCGCCTGGCCGAACATCCGGTCGAACCGGCGCACGGCCTGCTCCAGCATCTCCGGCAGTTCCTCCGGCCCCTTGGCCGTGAGGGTGAAGGAGCCGAGATAGTCGTTGTCCGGCCCATACCGCGCGGTGAAGGTGCCGGTAACGGGGCCGCCGGGATAGGCATGGCGCAAGTGCGCCATCGGCACCAGCACGTCCGCTGCGCCGAACTGATCGAGAATGTTGCGCCACCAGGTGCGGCTGCGGCGGCTGGTCTGGCCGAAGGTCACCAGGAGCGAATCGCCGCCCGCGCCCGAGGGGCGGACATAGTCGATCGGGCTCGCCCCTGACTGGAACTCCGCCCAGGCCTGCTGCCACGGGTTGCGCCGTTCATAGACCAGTGCCGTACCGCCGGAGATGGTCACCGGAACCAGCAGCATCGGAGCGGACCGGCGGACCGGGCCGCCGCCGCCGAGAAGTCCGCCTGCCCGGGCCCGGTCGAAAATGACCCCGAGTCGGGCAATGTAGCGCCGCGGCCCGATCTGCTCGCGCTCGATCACAATGGCAGAGACCATCGACTGGAGCTGCCCGTCGGCAATGGCCGGGCCGCCCAGCTTGGCCCATGCCTTGCGCTGGGCTTCCAGCCAGCCTTTGGCCCGGGCGTCCTCTGCATTGTCGCCCTTCACGTCGACGTCGATTTCATCAACCTCTATGTCGGTACTGCTGGCAATCGGAGCGATTCCGCGCTCGCCTTCAACCTGCGCCCAGGCCACGGCCAGCCCGGCCAGCAGCAACACCCCGCCAAGCAGCAGGGCCAAAGTGCGGGTGCGCGCGCGGGCGGGGAGGAGAAGCAACTGGGCCATCGGGGAAAACCGGCGGCCTTTTGCCCAATCGGGCATGGAAATCCAAGCACGAAAGACTAAAGCCTGTGGCCATGTCTGCGAACAACCCTCCTCCCGACCGGTATACCTATGCCGAAGCCGGGGTTTCGATCGAGGCCGGCAACGCGCTGGTTCGTGCCATCGGCCCTCTGGTGAAGGCCACGCGGCGCCCCGGCGCGGACGCGGAAATCGGCGGATTCGGCGGCTTCTTCGATCCCAAGGCTGCCGGATATACCGATCCCCTGCTGGTCGCTGCCAATGACGGGGTTGGCACCAAGCTCAAGCTCGCCATCGATAGCGGGCGGCACGATACGGTCGGGATCGATCTCGTCGCCATGTGCGTGAATGATCTGATCGTCCAGGGGGCAGAGCCGCTGTTCTTCCTCGACTATTTCGCCACCGGCAAGCTTGAAAGCGGTGTGGCCGAGCGGGTGATCGCCGGCATCGCTGACGGGTGCAAGGAAGCTGGCTGCGCCTTGATTGGCGGCGAGACGGCGGAAATGCCGGGAATGTATGCGGCTGGCGATTATGATCTGGCCGGATTCTGCGTCGGCGCGGTCGAACGCGGCGAGCAGTTGACCGGCGACAAGGTGGCCCCCGGCCAGGCCCTGCTCGGCCTTGCAAGTTCCGGCGTCCATTCGAATGGGTACTCGCTGGTCCGGCGGCTGGCGGCGGACAAAGGCTGGAAGCTGGATCGCCCGGCTCTGTTCGATCCTGAAGTGATCCTGATTGACGCGCTGATGGCCCCGACCCGGATCTATGTGAAAAGCCTGCTGCCCGCCATCCGCGCCGGGCGGATCGCCGCGCTCGCCCACATCACCGGTGGCGGGCTGCTGGAGAACATCCCCCGCGTCCTGCCCGAAGGCGCGCACGCGGTGGTCGATGCCGACGCCTGGGCGCAGCCCCGCCTGATGGCTTTCCTCCAGGCGCAGGGCAATATCGAGCCGGCCGAGATGGCCCGCACGTTCAACTGCGGAATCGGCATGGTCCTGGCAGTTGACGAGGACGATGTCGACACGCTGATGTCCGACCTTTCCGCCGCGGGTGAGACCGTGCTCCGGATCGGCCGGATCGAGGAGGGAACCCGCGGCTGCACCGTGCGCGGTTCGGTCGAGGCCTGGTCGGCGCGTGAGCCGTGGGAGGCGACCCACCTTGCCTGACGCCGGGCGTGAACCCATGTCAGACAAGGCGCGGGTGGCCGTGTTCCTGTCTGGGGCGGGTTCAAACATGGCCGCCCTGATCCACGCCAGCCGCCTGCCCGGTGCTGCCTACGAGATCGTGCTGGTGGCATCGAACGATCCCGCCGCACCCGGGCTTGCCTTGGCCGAGGCTGAAGGCATTCCCACATTTGCGCTCGCCCACAAAGGCATGAGCCGGGAAGCGCATGACGCGGCGATGGAAGCCGAAGTCCTGCGCGCCGGGGCGGATCACATTGCGCTGGCCGGGTACATGCGCATCCTCAGCGACGGTTTCGTCGGGCGGTGCCAGGGCCGGATGCTCAACATCCATCCTTCGCTGCTGCCCCGATACAAGGGGCTGGATACTCACGCCCGCGCCATTGCCGCCGGAGACACAGCTGGCGGCGTATCGGTCCACCTCGTCACGCCCGACCTGGACGCGGGCGAAGTACTGGGCCAGCTGGCAGTGGCGATCCGGCCCGGAGAAACGGCGGAGACCCTCGCCGCGCGGGTGCGCATGGCGGAGCACCAGCTCTATCCGCATGTGCTAAACCGCTATGTCGCGCGCCACCATGACAGCGACTGGCTGCTCGCCCGCGTGCGCAAACTGGCCATGGCCATGCCGGAAGCCGAGGAACGCGACAGCCACGGCGCGCCGGGCTTCCGCACCAGCGGCAGGAGCGGCAAGTTCTTCGCCTATTTCAGCGATCGCCACCATGGCGAACCGCACATCGCTCTGCTCGCCAAGACCAGCGGAGTGGATGAGATGACCGACCTGATCGCGCGCGATCCGGAACGGTTCTACCGCCCCGCGTTCTACGGTGCGAGCGGCTGGGTCGGGATCGTGCTCAACCGGCGCGATACCGACTGGGACCAGGTGGCCCACTGGATCGCCCGCAGCTGGCGCAGTGTCGCTCCGCGCCGCCTCACCGGGCTGCTCGACGCCGCCGACGCTTTCTGATGGCGCCGCCCCGCCCGCACCCGCTGACCCGCTCGCGCCTGTCGGAGAAGGCGGGCGCGCTGGTCGAGACACTGTGGAACCGGGGCGTGACCCCCAAGCCGCCGCTCGATCCGGGATTTCTCTGGTACACCGGGAGCAAGGGTTTCACTCCGGACGACGAACACGCCGGCCGGAGCGAGAGCGATGTGGCCGATTTCCGCGATCGGCTGGAGCGGCTGTGCCAGGCCCTGCGGGACGAGGCCGGGCTCAACGCCCTGGGCCACACGATGGCCTATGGCCAGATCACCAGCGCCATCCGCAAGCGCCACGCGCTGGGCAGGCTGTGGCAGGAACAGCCAGCATTGGCTCAAACCCCTGTCGCCCCCCCGATTATCGTGGTCGGCCAGATGCGCGCCGGGACCACGCGGATGCACCGCCTGCTGGCGGCCGACCCGGCCCATGTGGGCACCCTGTTCTGCAACAGCCACGATCCCGTTCCCCGGAGGCCGGACTGGTTTGCAACCCGGACGGACGAGGAAATCGGCTGGCTGTCCGCCGCGCTCGATGCCTGTACCTACGAAGCGCAATACGCCATCCCGAGCTATGTCGCGTTCAACGAGGCGCAGGATGGCAAAGCGGTCTATCGCGAGTTCGCGCGGCTGCTGCGAACCGATGCTGCCACCATGGGCAATGCCGCGCGGCCGCGGGTCATGAAGTGCCCCCAGTTCTGCGAGCACCTGCCAGCCCTGCTGGAGCAATTTCCCGACGCGCGGCTGGTGGTGACCCACCGCAACCACGCCGAAGTGCTCGCCAGCTCCGTCTCGATGGTCGCGGCGCAAATGGCATTCCAGACGGACAATGCCTCGGTTGAAGCGATCGAGGCGGAATGGCGGCGCAACCTGGCACTGCGGCACGAGCGGGTGGAAGCGGCCCTGGCCGGCTGGAACGGGCCGGTCGCACGGGTCGACTATGCCGCGCTCAACGCCGACTGGCGCAGCGAAATCACGCGGGTCTATGCCGTGCTGGGGCTGGACTTCAGCGCCGCAGCCCTCTCTGCGATGGAGACGGAACAGGGCAAGGCCGCACAGGACGCGCACCACGCGCACGCCCGCGACCTTGCCCGGTTCGGTGCAGCCTGACCCTCAGGCGGGGGTGCGGGCCTTGGCCAGCATGGCCGACAGGTCGTCCGCAAGCGCCAGCCGTTCCTTCTTGAGCTCTTCGGCACGCTCATCCGATGCCGGCTCGACTTCGCTTTCGATGCGATGGATGGCCCGGTTTACCGTGTGATACGCCTCGGCCAGCCGGGCGAAGTGCGCGTCATCCTGCTTGAGCCGGTGAATAAGATCCCGGTCCTGAGGGAATTCATCGGCCAGTTCGTGGGGGGTATGCGACATTCTGGGGTCCTTCCCGGTTGGTGATGCCCTTCTGTGCCCCGCCAGCGCCGCATGGTCGTTGATGCAAATCAAAAAGGGCCGCGGCGGTTTCCCGGCGCGGCCCTTGTCGAAATGCCTGGAAACCCGGCTCAGCCGACGATTTCTTCCGGCTTGAAGAAGTAGGCGATCTCGATCGCGGCGTTCTCGTCGCTGTCCGAACCGTGGACGGTGTTGGCTTCGATGCTTTCGGCCAGTTCGGCGCGGATCGTGCCGGGGGCTGCGTCCTTGGGGTTGGTCGCGCCCATCGTGTCACGGTTGAGCTGCATGGCGTTCTCGCCTTCGAGAACCTGCACCACCACCGGGCCGCTGATCATGAAATCGACCAGTTCGCCAAAGAAGGGGCGTTCCTTGTGAACGGCATAGAAACCCTCGGCCTGCTCGCGGGTCATGTGAATGCGCTTGGAGGCAACGACGCGCAGGCCGGCGTCTTCCAGCATCTTGGTGACCGCACCGGTCAGGTTGCGGCGGGTGGCATCGGGCTTGATGATCGAAAAGGTGCGGGTGACCGCCATCGGGTGTTCCTTCGAAGTCGTGAAAGTGCGTGGGAGAATGCGGCGCGCAACTAGCGCCGCACCGCCTCGGCCGGGGCCGCCG
>NCJP01000216.1 GCA_002278985.1 Erythrobacter sp. 34-65-8 | reverse complement strand
GAGCGCCTGCGCCTGCTGGCTGACCGGATCGCCAATGCCCAGGAACGCGATGACACGCTGATGGACGCGATGTCGAAGCTGGGCCTCGATCTCGCGTCGATTGCCACCGCGATTTCGTTCCGGATGGATGCAACCAAGGCTTATGCCCAGCTGGTCGAGGAACGGCTGGTCCAGCTCGACCCGGCGCCGGTGCCGGGTTTTGCATCACTGGCAGATTTTACCCAGCGGCGCTTTGTCCCCGCAATGAGCACCTGCCTGGCCACCACTGAGCGGATCCAGCGGCTGGGCGTACGGGCCGAGCAGCTGGCGTCGCTGCTGCGCGCCCGGATCGAGACCCGGATCGAGCACCAGAACGGCCAGCTCCTCCATTCGATGGAGCGCAGCATTGCGATGCAGGTGCGCCTGCAGACACTGGTGGAGGGGCTCTCGGTCGTCGCGCTCAGCTATTACCTGATCGGGTTGCTGAGCTACCTGCTGGGCGGGATCAAGCCCGACCTGTTCGGGCTGGACGACAAGACCGTGCTGGGCGCACTGATCGTGCCCGTGGTCCTGGCCATCTGGATGACCACCCGCGCGCTCAAGAACCGGCTCCTCGGCGAAGTGGCAGATGAGGCGGCGAAGGGTGGCTGAGACAATTCCCCTTGTCGGGACGGCAGGAACTGTCCAGAAAAGCTGACAGATGGCAAGATTTCCCTTTTCGGCCATAGTCGGCCAGCACGAGATGAAGCAGGCCCTGCTGATGGCCGCGGTCGACCCGTCTATCGGCGGCGTCATGGTGTTCGGTGACCGGGGCACCGGCAAATCGACCGCCGCCCGCGCCCTCGCCGCGCTCCTTCCGCCAATCCAGGTGATCGAGGATTGCCGCTACGGCTGCACCCGTGACCAGGCTGGCACCTGCCCTGATCCGTGTACCAGCAAGAAGACCCGCCAGCGCGCGGTGCCATTCGTCGACATGCCGCTGGGCGCGACCGAGGACCGGGTACTCGGCTCGCTTGACCTCGAGCGGGCGCTGAGGACCGGCGAAAAGGTATTCGAACCGGGCCTGCTGGCCAAGGCGCATCGCGGGTTCCTCTACATCGACGAGATCAACCTGCTGGAAGACCATCTGGTCGACCTGCTGCTGGATGTTGCGGCATCAGGCGAGAACGTGGTCGAGCGCGAAGGGCTGTCCGTGCGCCACCGCGCCCGGTTCGTGCTGATCGGCAGCGGCAATCCGGAAGAAGGCGAACTGCGCCCGCAATTGCTTGACCGGTTCGGCCTTGCGGTCGAGGTCCGCACACCGCGGGACATCGCCGACCGGGTCGAGATCATGCGCCGCTGCGCCGCACAGGAACGCGACGCCGGTGCGTTCGCGGATGAATGGCAGGCAGAGGAAGCACGCATCCTGTCCCAGCTTGCGCGGGGTCAGAAGCGCGTCGCATCGCTGGTCGTGCCCGACGAGGTCCTGGCCGATGCCGCGCGGCTGTGCAGCGCGGTCGGTGTGGATGGACTGCGTGGTGAGCTGACCCTGATGCGGGCCGCCCGGGCGATAGCCGCGCTCGGCAACGGGCGCAGCGTCCAGCGCAAGCACGTGCTCGAAGCCGCCCCCATGGCACTGCGCCACCGCCTCCGGCGCGACGTCCTCGACGAGACGGGGTCAACCGTGCGGATCGAACGCGCTGTGGCCGAGCTGTTCGGGTGAGCGAGGCGACCTTTTCGGTCGACCCGCTGGCTGAAGCGCGCCTCGCCATACGTTTGTTCCTGCGCGCCCCCCTTGCCTTCGGCGGATTGTGCCTGCGGGGCGGTGGGCCAGCGCGTGACCGGGTGCTGGGTGAGCTGCAAGACGGGCTGCCCCCCGACACGCCGTGGCTTCGGATTCCGGGGCACATCGACGATGACCGCCTGCTTGGCGGGGTCGATGTCGTCGCCAGCCTTGCCGCCGGGCGGCCCGTCTACCAGGCTGGTCTGCTCGAACAGGCCGCAGGCGGAATGATACTGGTGCCAATGGCAGAGCGGCTGCGTGACGATACCGCCGGGCGGCTGGCGCAGGCGCTCGACACGCGCGAGCGGTTCGCGCTCGTCCTGCTGGATGACGGAATCGGGCCGGACGAGCGCATTCCCGCCGCATTGTCCGAGCGGATCGCCTTCCACTGCGACATGTCCGGCACAACCCGGCTGGACGACGATGCTGCCGGGGGCGAAGCGGCCATCCCGCTCAATTCGGTTGCACCCTGCACGGATGAACAGTTGGCCTTGCTGGCGGGGGCAGGCCTGATGCTGGGCATCGATTCGGCGCGGGCCATGGTGTTCGCCACGCTTGCCGCTCGGGCCAGCGCCGCATGCGCGGGGCGAATCGCGGTGGAGCAGGCCGACCTCGAAACGGCTGCCCGGCTGGTGCTGGCCCCGCGCGCCACACGCTTGCCGCCAGAAAACGACGACGGCGCCAGTCCCCCTCCCCCGCCCCCCAGCGAGCCGGGAGCAGAGGACGAAGCGGACCGGCAGATACGCGATGAACCGCCTGAGGATATGGTCCTCGAAGCCGCCCTGGCTGCCATTCCGCCCGACGTCCTCGAGCAGATCAGGCAAGGCCAGCGCAGTCGTTCCATGCGCAGCGGTGGGGCGGGCAAGCGGACGAAATCGAAACTGCGCGGCAAACCCCTTGGAGCGCGTCCCGGTGTGCCCGGTGGCGGGGCGCAGCTGGCCCTGATCGATACCCTGCGCACGGCGGCTCCGTGGCAGCCCTTGCGCAAGAGCACCGCGCTGGTCCCACGCGAGGGCATGGACTTGCGCAAGGACGACCTGCGCATCCGCCGGTTCGAGGAACGCTCGCCTACCGTCACCGTGTTCTGCGTTGATGCCTCCGGCTCGGCGGCGCTGGCCCGACTTGCCGAAGCCAAGGGCGCAGTCGAGCTGATTCTCGCCCAGGCCTATGTCAAACGCAGCGAGGTGGCGCTGATTGCCTTTCGTGGTTCCGCGGCCGACCTCCTGCTCGCCCCGACCCGCTCACTGACCCGCGCCCGCCGCGCACTGGCGGAACTGCCCGGCGGCGGCGGCACCCCGCTTGCTGCGGGCGTTG
>NCJP01000215.1 GCA_002278985.1 Erythrobacter sp. 34-65-8 | reverse complement strand
ACGAGATCGCCCTCGTTCTCGCGGTCCTCGTCCTCGACCAGCACGAACATCCGCCCGTTGCGCGCTTCGTCGATGATTTCCTCGATCGTCGCCAGCACCGGGCGGTCGTCATGGGCGAGGAAAAACGTCTCCAGCTTGCCCAGTGTTTCAGCGGTGGGGTTCCAGTCCGGCTCCAGGCAGTCGCGCAGCGAATTGGCATGGAGCCCGGCAGCGCGGGCAATCCCGGCGCGGGACGTGACGCCCGTCTGGATCAGTTGTTCGATGCGTTCGCGGGCGGACTGGGGGCTGAGTGTGCTCATATCCATCCGCTAGACAGGCCGATGTGATTTGGCAATCCGTGAATCACATTTTAGTGTTCTCTGGCAGATAGCGCAGGCTGGGGATCGGGATGTTCGGCAAGGCGCGGGTAAGGTAATCCGCGCGGAACATCCCGAATTGTTCGAGCAGTGCGCGATCTGGCGTCGACACTTCGCCGCGCCGGAAATCGGCTATGCCCTTCCTTCGCAGTTCGCCCAGGGCGCGGTTGAGGTGGATCGCCGTCGTCCCGCACATGCCCGCCAGATCAGCCTGGGTTAGGGGAATGCGGAAGCCATCGGGATCGGCCAGCCCGATCATGTCCATCCGGTGCCAAAGCTCGCTGAACAGGTGAGCGACACGGTTGGGGGCCTTGAGCTGCCCCACTTTCAGGGTCCACTGCCGCTGGATCGCGCTGTCCAGCAGGGTGGCCGACCAGAACGCCCGCATCAGCTGCGGCTTGTCCAGCACATGATCGAGCAGGTCACTGTGATGCACCTCGCCCAACCGGACCGGGCCGAGCGCCACCACGTCGTGATCGAGGGGGCCGTAGCCGAAGGCGTGGAGATCGATGAAATCGCCCGGCATGCAGATGGCGAGGATGCAGCGGTGATGGGCGTCGCCGCCGATCCGCAGCGCGAACCCTTCGATGATGATGGCCGACTTCAGCGACAGTTCGCCGCGCACGCACAGCACGGTGTCAGCCGGATAATCGACCACCCGGGCCATTGCGGCCTCCAGTGCAGCTTTTCCCCCATCATCCAGCACATAGCGGGTGCGCCCCAGCAGGAAGCGCCCGGTGACTGGATAACGCTCCAGTTCTTGTTTCATCACAGGCACATAGCGGCAACATTAGCGTTTGGCAAGGTTCGGTTAACCATGCGTCGACGGGCATTGCAGCCGGGTGCGGGAAAAGGCTGCAACAGTTGTCACCAGCGCGTCACATTGGGGCGGCAATCCACCGCCGAACGGGGAATCTGCTGCTTGTGACCGTGATCTACGTTTTCCTGACCAGCGAGCTGGGCGAAACGCTCGAGGATTTTGTCCACGGCGGGCGCCGCATTGCCTTTGCGCGCCTGCGCGCCGAGGGGCCCCGCCCCTTGCTCGACGGCCCGATCTGGGTTTTCGTCGACTGGGTGATGGACGATCTGGCCGGGCTGGAAATGTGCCGGCGATTGCGGGCTGATCAGCAGACCGCCGATGCCCATGTCACCATGGTGCTGGAGGCAGATGACGCCGACGACCGCCGCCGCGCGCTCAGGGCGGGGGCGGATGACTACATGGTCGGCCCGCTCGACCGGACCCGGGTGCTTGACCGGGTGCTTGCGCTCCAGGGTGATCCGCAGCCGCGTCACACCACCCAGCGGTTCGAGCGCGGCCCGCTGGTGATCGACATGGCGGCGCTCCAGGCGCGCTGGACTGGTACGCCGGTGGTGCTGCGCCCGAACGAGTTTCGCCTGCTGCGCTTCTTTGCCGAAAATCCCAACCAGGTGCTTTCGCGCGAGCAGCTGATCAGCGGCCTGGGCAAGCAGGAACCGGCGATTGACGAGCGTACCGTGGATGTCTGGATCGGGCGCCTGCGCCGGGCGCTGAAGCAGGCGGGTGCGGGCAATCCGCTGCGCACGGTCCGCTCGCTGGGCTACGTCTTCGATCTGATCTGAGCCAGCGGCTCCTCGTCGCGCTTCCTCGCTATCTGTCATCCCCGCGAAGGCAGGGGCGGCAGAGGCGTGCGACTGTGCGCGGCCAGCCACGAAAGAGGCCAGTCCGCGAAAAAAAGGCCGCCCCGAAGGACGGCCCGAGGGGGGAGGTGTCCGCCGGGCCAGCCGGCGGACAGCAGGAGCTAGAATTCGGTTGAGACCGAGAACGAGAAGCTCTGGCCCACCTGATAGGTGTTGATCTCGATCCGGTTGGTGCCGTTCGACTGGTATTCGAAATTGTCACGGCCAAACAGGTTGCGCGCTTCCGCCTTGATCTAGAACGGTTGCCCGAACAGGTCGAGCCCCTGGCGGTAGACCAAATCGACCTTCAGGCCCGGATCCTCCACGATGTCGGGCAGGAAGCCGGTGCCGCGGCTGGTCACCCGCTCACTGGCGTAGGACAGCAGCAGGGTGAACTGCTGGAGGCTGTCCTGGTTTTCCAGGCCGAGCTGCAGGTTGACCAGATGGTCCGACTGGCCGGTCAGCGCCGCCCCGTCGCGCAGGAAGTTGCTCGCCGGCTGGTCCGCGAACGGGAAGACGCTGGCGATATCATCCGGGCCGACCGAGATTTCGGACTGGGTGAAGGTGTAGTTGGCAACCGCCACGATCTGCTTGTTCTCGAACCAGCCGCCCCAGTCGATCGTGGGGTAGGTGACCTGGGATTCGAACTCGCCGCCCCACAGCGTGGCGCTGGGCGCGTTGACGAAGCCGCTCACCTGATCGTTGTCGGAGAAGCTGGAGAAGACTTCGATCGGGTTCTCGATGTCCTTCCAGAAGCCCGCCACCGACACCCGGTTGCCGCGCCCGAAGTAGTATTCCAGCCGCGCTTCGGCATTGGTCAGGCGGCTGTCGATCAGGCGCGGGTTGCCGTTGAACTGGCGGTTGTTTTCCGGATCGAAGTAGGTCTGGAAAATCAGCTCGCGGAACTGCGGGCGGGCGATGGTCTTGGACGCGTTGAGGCGCAACTGGAGCTGGTCGGTGACCTCCCAGGTCAGGGTCGCCGCCGGCAGCCAGTAGTCGTTGGCCAGCAGGGTGCTGGTGCCAGAATTGGTCGGCACGGCGAACACTTC
>NCJP01000024.1 GCA_002278985.1 Erythrobacter sp. 34-65-8 | reverse complement strand
TGTGCGTCAATCGGCCATCCGCTATTGGGGGACCCAACTTATGGACGCACACCGGCAGGGCTTCGCCCGCTCCTCAAGCAGCTCGGTTTCGCCCGTCAGGCGCTCCACGCCGCATCGCTCGGGTTCGATCATCCGATCACGGGCGAGAGGGTGGATTTCCGGGCCGAACTGCCCTCGGACATGCGGGAACTCATCGACGAAACCGCTCGTTGAAATCGACGAAACGCACTGCAGAACGCAGCAGAAACGTGTATAAATACGGATGTGGCCCGAAATGCCGGATGCCCATCAGGGGTCCGAGCGCCAGTGGTCGACAGAAAGGTTAAGGGAAAAGTGACCAAATCCAAGGCAATGAGCGTCCCGGCGCTCGGCGGTGAGCAGAGCCTCAACCGCTATCTCTCCGAAATCCGCAAATATCCCGTGCTGACGGCCGAGCAGGAATACATGCTCGCCAAGCGCTATGCCGAACATGAAGATCCGGAAGCAGCCGCCCAGCTGGTGACCAGCCACCTGCGGCTCGTGGCCAAGATCGCGATGGGTTATCGCGGCTATGGCCTGCCGGTCAGCGACCTCATCTCCGAAGGCAATGTCGGGCTGATGCAGGGCGTGAAGAAGTTCGAGCCCTATCGCGGTTTCCGCCTCGCCACCTATGCCATGTGGTGGATCAAGGCCAGCATCCAGGAATTCATCCTGCGCAGCTGGTCGCTGGTCAAGATGGGCACCACCGCCGCGCAGAAGAAGCTTTTCTTCAACCTGCGCCGGATGAAGAAGAATCTCGACGCCTATGAAGAAGGCGACCTGCATCCCGATGACGTGAAGAAGATCGCGACCGACCTTGGCGTGTCGGAGCAGGAAGTCGTCAACATGAACCGCCGGATGATGATGGGCGGTGACGGCTCGCTCAACACGCCGATGCGCGGGGGCGAGGAAGGCTCGGGCGAATGGCAGGACTGGCTGACCGATGACCGGCCGCTGCAGGACGAAACTGTCGCTGAAGCGGAAGAGGCCAACCTGCGCCACGTCATGCTGGCCGAGGCTCTCGGCAGCCTGAACGAACGCGAGCGCCACATCCTGACCGAGCGGCGCCTGACCGATAATCCCCAGACGCTCGAAGAACTGAGCCAGGTCTACGATGTCAGCCGCGAACGCATCCGCCAGATCGAGGTGCGCGCGTTCGAGAAGCTGCAGAAGGCCATGATGCGGATCGCCGGGGAACGGCTGCTTCCCGCGCAGTAACAGCTGACGGCCGGCGCCATCACTCAGTGGGGGCGCCGGTGCGGCTTCTGTTGGCCGTCAGGCCGCAACCGGGTCAGACACCGGCTTGGCCGGTTCGTGCGGACGGTGCGGGGGCTTGCGGGCTTCGCGCTCCCGATCTGCACACAGCGCGCGATCAGCCAGGTCAGGGTTGATGATGTCGCCCCAGCACCAGACATGCTTGGCCATCGGAACACTCCTTGTCGTTAATCCGATGTTACTGCGCGATCGGGCCTGCGGGATAGGAAGTTTCGGACAGCGGTCGGCTCGCAGCGCGGCACAGATGCAGGAAGGCATTTTCATGGCCGTCAATCACCGCTAAGTCGCAAACCATGCTCCGACTGACCCGGATCCTCGCCAAGATCATCCTGTGGTTCATCGGGCTCAGCCTGGTGCTCGTGCTGCTGTTCCGCTTTGTCCCGCCGCCGGTCACCGCCACCATGCTGATGGACGCAAACGGCATCACCAAGGACTGGGAGCCGCTCAGCAATATCGACCGGAACCTGGTGACGGCGGTGATCGCAGCCGAGGACGGCAAGTTCTGCCAGCACAGCGGATTTGACGCTGAAGCGATCGAGCAGGCGATCGAGCGGAACGCCGCAGGCGGGCGCATCCGGGGCGGCTCCACCATCAGCCAGCAGACCGCCAAGAACGTGTTCCTGTGGCAAGGCGGCGGCTATGTGCGCAAGGGCTTCGAAGCCTGGTTCACCTTCCTGATCGAGCACCTGTGGGGCAAGCGCCGGATCATGGAGGTCTACCTCAACGTCGCGGAAACCGGCATCGGCACCTATGGCGCAGAGGCCGGGGCGCAGCGCTATTTCAACAAGTCCGCCGCCAGCCTGACCCGTACCGAGGCGGCGCGCATGGCAGCCGCCCTGCCGCTCCCCAAGAAGCGCTCAGTCAGCAACCCGACCGGGTTCACCCGCCGCTATGGCAATACCATAGCCGCGCGGATGGGCGTGGTGCGGCGCGACGGGCTTGACGCCTGCGTTTACGAATAGCCTTCATGGGGGTCGCTCACTCTCACGCCCATCCGGACGGGCACGGGCATGGGCAGGGGCATGGGCACGGGCATGACCATCATGGCCCGGCCAACTTCGGGCGCGCCTTCCTGATCGGGATCGTGCTCAACTCCGCCTTCGTGATCGTCGAGGCGACCTACGGCATCCTATCCGGCTCCATGGCCCTGGTGGCGGATGCCGGGCACAACCTGTCGGACGTGCTGGCGCTGATCCTCGCATGGGGTGCCAGCGTGGCGGCGCGCCGTCCGGCCCGTTCGCGCTACACCTATGGCTACAAGAGCTCCACCATCCTTGCCGCGCTCGCCAATGCCGCGCTGCTGATGGTCGCCATCGGCGCGATCCTGTTCGAGACGCTCAACCGGATCATGGATCCGCAGCCGGTACAGGGCATGACCATGGTGGTGGTGGCGGGCATCGGCATTGCGATCAACACGCTCACCGCGCTGCTCTTCCTGCGCGGCAGGCACGATGACCTGAACATCCGGGGTGCCTTTCTCCACATGGCGGCCGACGCGCTGGTTTCCCTCGGGGTCGTGATTGCGGGTCTGGCCATCCTTCTGACCGGGCAAAGCTGGATCGACCCTGTCACCAGCCTGGTGATTATCGCCGTGATTGCCTGGGGCAGCTGGGGCCTCGCGCGTGACAGTGTCCGCCTGGGGCTCAACGGCGTGCCGCAGGGTATCGACGAGGATGCCGTGCGCCATTACCTTGCCGGCCTGCCCGGGGTGGAAGCGGTGGACGATCTCCACATCTGGCCGATGAGCACCACCGAAACCGCGCTCACCGCCCACCTAGTCATGCCGGGCGGCCAGCCCGATGACGCCTTCCTGCGTGAAATTGCGCATGAGCTTGCCCATCATCACCGCATCGTCCATGTGACTGTCCAGATTGTCCGCGAACGAGGCTGCAGGACCGGATGCTGATTCAATGACCGCTGCAGACGCTGCCCGCGAACGGCTGAAAAGCGCGATGATCCGCCTCGCCGCCGGTGAGCGCGCGGCGCTGGAAGAGGTCTACCGCGCAACCTCGGTGAAGCTATTCGGGATCTGCTATCGTATCTTGGGTGACCGGAAGGAGGCCGAAGACGCATTGCAGGATGTTTACGTGAACCTCTGGCGCAGGGCCGACCGTTACGACCCCGCGCGCGCGAGCCCGATTTCCTGGCTCGCCGTGTTCGCGCGCAACCGTGCGATCGACCGGCTGCGCTCGGGCCGGGTGCAGCGCGAGGCTGCCCCGCTCGAGACTGCCGCCGAAATCGCCGATGCAGCTCCGCTTGCCGAAGACCTGTTGATCGATGCCGAGCGCACCGCGCGCGTCCATCACTGCCTCGGCGAACTGGAAGCCAACCAGCGTGACAGCATCCGCGCCGCCTTCTTCGACGGGCGGACCTATGCCGACCTTGCCGAGCAGCAGGACGTGCCGCTGGGAACCATGAAAAGCTGGATCCGGCGCGGCATGATGCGGCTCAAAGCCTGCCTGGAGGACGCGGCATGACCGAGCGCGACCAACTCGCTGCCGAATATGCGCTGGGCATGCTGGAAGGCGAAGAGCTGCTGGGCGCGCGCGGCCTGATGGCGAGCGATCCGGCTTTTGCCGGACAGGTGGCGTTCTGGGAATCGCGCCTGGCACCCCTGCTGGACGACATAGCCGGGGCACAGCCCGACGAATCGCTCTGGGTCCGGATCAGCGCGCAGATCGATGCGGTGCCAGGGGGAGAAGTGGTCTCGCTCAAGGCGCGGGTGCGCTTCTGGCAGCGCGCCGCGGCAGGTGCTGCCATTGCCGCAACAGGTGCGGTGGCCCTGCTGGTGGTGCAGCCCCAGTCACCGGGCCTCCAGTCTCCCGGAACCGTCAGCCCGACCATGGCGCAAGGGCTCCTGGTCGCCTCGATCCCGATCGGCGACACGCCTCTGCGACTGGGCGTGACCTACCTGCCTGACCGGCAGGAAATGCTGGTATCCGCCAGCGGCCTCAGCGCTGACGGGGTTCACGATCACGAACTGTGGCTGGTCCCGCCCGAAGGCGAACTGCGGTCGCTGGGCGTGGTGCGCCCGGGCGAGGAAGCCCGTGTGCGCCTCGATCCGGAACTTGCCGGCCTGATCCGCGATGGCATTCCCATGGTCCTGACCCGCGAGCCATTGGGCGGCAAGCCCGCCGGGCAGAGCGCCGGGCCCGTGGTGGCCGAAGGCGCTTTCCGCACGATCTGAACTTTTTCTGGCGTCCGGGTGCATCCGCACCGCCGGAGCCTGCGTAACTCCTCCCGACAAGCAGGACGGGGCTTGTTCCCACTGAAGGAGTTACCGATGCCGAAAATGACCACTTTCAAGGCCGCCTCGCTGGCAGCCGTTGCTGCCATGGGCACCTTTGCCATCGCCACCGCCGCACCGCTGCTGGCCCATGATCACAAGGCTGCCGCCAAGGCCACGCCGAACATTGTTGCCACCGCCCAGAGCACCGGCGTTCACGGAACCCTGGTCGCAGCCGTCCAGGCTGCCGGTCTGGTCGAGACTCTCTCGGGCCCCGGTCCGTTCACGGTCTTCGCCCCGGTTGACGAAGCGTTCGCCGCGCTGCCCGATGGCACCGTTGCCACGCTGCTCAAGCCGGAAAACAAGGGCACGCTGACCAAGGTCCTGACCTATCATGCAGTTGCCGGCAAGGTCATGGCCGCTGACGTGGTCAAGCTGATCGAAGCCGGTGGCGGCACGGCCATGATCGACACCATTGCGGGCCAGAAGCTGACCGCGCGGCTGGTCGATGGCAAGGTGGTGATCACCGATGCCGCCGGCCGCCAGACCACGGTTGTCCAGACCGACGTCAAGACCTCGAACGGCGTGATCCACGTGACCAACGGGGTCTTCCTGCCGGCATAACGGACTTTCCCGCGGCGTCGCCACCCTGCACCCCCCCTCACTGGCGGCGCCCACTTGACCCCGCCCGGCATTCCTCCTGCCGGGCGGGGTTTTTCGTGCAATTTCGGCAAGCCTATAAAACGGCGGTCGAGCAGCCCCGGCACCGGGTTGCCCCTGATGCGACAGGTAGCCGCTACGCCGTGGCAGGCAGAAAGGGGGGGCGACACTGATCGCGGGGCTACGGCCCCTCTGACCTACCTGGGGGCAGGCCGCCTCCCCCCGAGAGGGAAGGCTCACCGGATGAAACGAGCCGAAGCGGACGGGTTCAGGCCGCCTCTTCCTTTTCTTCGCCGTCATGCACGCGGATCGGGTCCTTGCGGCCTTCGACCACGTCCTTGTCGACCACGATCTCGCCTACGTCATCGAGGTCCGGCAGGTCGAACATGGTATCGAGCAGCAGACCTTCGACAATCGAGCGCAGGCCGCGTGCGCCTGTCTTGCGCTTGATCGCCTTCTCGGCAATCGCCTGGAGCGCGTCGTCGGTGAATGTCAGCTCGACATCCTCAAGCTCGAACAGCTTGCGGTACTGCTTGACGATGGCGTTCTTGGGCTCGGTCAGGATCTGCACCAGCGCCGGCACATCGAGATCGTGCAGCGTGGCGATCACCGGCAGGCGGCCGACGAATTCGGGGATCAGGCCGAACTTGAGCAGGTCTTCCGGCTCGCTCTTTTCCAGCAGCTCGCCCACGCGGCGCTGGTCCGGATCGGCCACATTGGCGCCGAACCCGATGCTGCGCTTCTGCAGGCGGTCACCGATGATCTTGTCCAGCCCGGCAAAGGCACCGCCGCAGATGAACAGGATGTTGGTGGTGTCGACCTGCAGGAACTCCTGCTGCGGATGCTTGCGTCCACCCTGCGGCGGCACCGAGGCCACGGTGCCTTCGATCAACTTCAGCAGCGCCTGCTGCACGCCTTCGCCGGACACATCGCGCGTGATCGACGGGTTGTCAGACTTGCGCGAGATCTTATCGATCTCGTCGATGTAGACGATGCCCTGCTGCGCCTTGTCGACATTGTAGTCGCTCGCCTGGAGCAGCTTGAGGATGATGTTCTCCACGTCCTCGCCCACGTAACCGGCTTCGGTCAGCGTGGTGGCGTCGGCCATGGTGAAGGGCACGTCGAAAGTCTTGGCCAGCGTCTGGGCCAGCAGGGTCTTGCCCGAACCGGTCGGCCCGACCAGCAGGATGTTCGACTTCTGCAGTTCGACATCGCCGCCCTTGCCGCTGTGCTTCAGGCGCTTGTAGTGGTTGTGCACCGCGACCGAGAGCACGCGCTTGGCCCGGTCCTGCCCGATCACGTAATCGTTGAGCGTGGTGAAGATGTCCATCGGGGTCGGCACTTCGCCGTCCTTGCGCCCGGACAGCCCGGCCTTGGTTTCCTCACGGATGATGTCATTGCACAGCTCGACGCATTCATCGCAGATGAACACGGTGGGGCCGGCGATAAGCTTGCGCACCTCGTGCTGCGACTTCCCGCAGAAGCTGCAGTACAGGGTGCTCTTGCTGTCAGTTCCGCTCAACTTTGTCATTTCCCGTAAGGTCCTGAATCCCCCTCCGGATGGATTTCCGTCAGGGGATTCGTCCAGTTGTAAGGCCGGACGGTCATTAATCAACAGCCTGCGTCTAGCACGCGTGCCTTGCTACAAGCTGAAATGGCAGGGTTGCCAAAAAGCTACAGTTAACGTCCCGCCGCGGGGCGGAACGTGAACCGGCAACCGCCTTGCCGCTTAATCAGGCGCGCCGCCGCTGCCCTTTTCGCCGTCCGAGCTGTCGCTTTCCGGGCGCGTCTCGAACACCTTGTCGACAATGCCGAATTTCAGGGCTTCGTCCGCTTCGAGGAAAGTGTCGCGGTCCATCGCCTTCTCGATATCGGTCAAGCTCTTGCCGGTGTACTTCACATAGAGCGCGTTCATCCGTTCACGGATGCGCAGGATCTCGCGCGCCTGGATTTCGATGTCGCTGGCCATGCCGCGGGCCCCGCCGGACGGCTGGTGGACCATGATCCGGGCGTTGGGCAGCGCGATTCGCATCCCCGGCTCTCCCGCAGCGAGCAGAAAGCTGCCCATGCTGGCGGCCTGGCCGATGCACACGGTCGAGACGCGCGGCTTGATGTACTGCATGGTGTCATGGATCGCCATGCCGGCCGTCACCACCCCGCCGGGCGAGTTGATGTACATGCTGATCGGCTTGGACGGATTCTCGCTTTCGAGGAACAGCAACTGGGCCACGATCAGGCTGGCCATGCCATCTTCCACCTGGCCGGTCACGAACACGATCCGCTCGCGCAGCAGGCGGCTGAAGATGTCGAAGCTGCGCTCGCCCCGGCTGGTCTGCTCGACCACCATCGGCACCAGCGCCCCGGTCACCGGATCGTGGGTGAACTGGCCCTGGGTGGAGTAGGTGTCGGAACCGAACAGGTCGATCATGGGAATCCCTTCTTGCGTCGTGTCAGCGCCGCTATGTCGCGATGACTGGCCCACTATGCAAGGGGGTTAACCCTTGCATAGTGTGAAACCGCTGGCAGTGTGCAGGGCATGACCAGAACCACCGCCCTGCTCCTCGCACTCGTCACCACCAGCAGCCTCGCTGCACCGGCCTCGGCCCAGCCCCGTCAGGACACCCAGACCAACATCGACCGGATCGAGGCACTGGATGATGCCGGCCCGATGATCGGGGCGGTGATCGTGCACGATTCCGGTGCAGCGGCGAAGTCGCAGGCACTGCTCGGCACTCCGCTGCAGGGCCGGGCCGTGCTGGTGAAAGACAATATCGAAACCCGCGAATGGCCGACGACGGCGGGCAGCCTGGCGCTCAAGGACAACATGACCGGCCGCGATGCTCCGCTCATCACCCGCCTGCGCGCAGCCGGCGGCGTGGTGCTGGGCAAGACCAACCTGAGCGAATGGGCCAATATCCGCGACAACGATTCGAGCAGCGGGTGGAGCGCGGTCGGCGGGCTGACCCGCAACCCGCACGCGACCGACCGCAATGCCTGCGGCTCGTCTTCAGGCAGCGGCGCGGCGGTGGCCGCCGGGTTCGCCTGGGCCGCGATCGGGACGGAGACCAACGGCTCGATCACCTGCCCCGCCAGCGTCAACGGGATCGTCGGCTTCAAGCCAACCGTCGGCCTGGTCAGCCGCACCCACGTGGTGCCGATTTCGAGCACGCAGGACACCGCCGGGCCGATGGCGCGCACCGTGGAGGACGCCGCGATGCTGCTCACCGCCATCGCCGGGAGCGACCCGCTCGACCCAGCCACCGCCGAAGCCGACGCGCGCAAGGTCGATTTCGCAGCCGGGCTCGGCACCGCCTCGCTCGCAGGGGTGCGGATCGGGGTCATGCGCAAGCAGATCGGCAACCGGGCTGACCTGACGGCGGTGTTCGAACAGGCCCTGGCCGACATGGAGCGGGCGGGCGCGGTGCTGGTCGATATCGAGTTCGAGCCGAACAACCAGATGTACGGCGACAGCTTCACCGTGCTGATGTTCGAACTGCGCGAGGACATGGGCAAGTATCTCGCCAGCCTCCCCCAGCCGGCCGGGCGCGACACCCTGCCGCGCACCCTGGCCGATCTGATCGCCTTCAACCAGGCCAACGCCGGGGCCGAGATGCGCTGGTTCGGGCAGGACCTGTTCGAGCTGGCCGAGACCACCACCGACCGGGAAGCCTATGAAAAAGCCCGCGCCGACGCGCTGCGGATTGCCGGGCCGGAGACGCTCGACACGCTCTTGGCCGAACACAATGTCACCCTGCTGGTCGCCCCGACGCGCGGCCCGACATGGACCACCGACCTCGTCAATGGTGACAACTTCAACGGCAGCATGGGGTTCGGCTCCCCGCCCGCGATTGCCGGGTATCCGCACCTGACCGTGCCGATGGGGGCAGTCGAGCGGCTGCCGGTGGGAATCAGCTTCATTGGCGGCAAGTGGGCCGACCATGACGTGCTGAAAGCAGGCGCCGCCTACGAAAAGGCGCGGACAGCCGAACTGCCCGCGCCCTCGTTCAAGCCATGGAGCGCGGGCGACTGACACGCGCCGCCGGGCTGATTACTTCTTCGCCGCAGCCTTCTTGGCCGGGGCCTTCTTGGCCGCGGGCTTTTCTTCGGCATCAGCCTTGGGAGCAGCCTTCTTGGCCGGAGCCTTCTTCGGCTTCGGGGCTTCCTCAGCCGGAGCGTCGTCCTTGGCGGCGGCTTTCTTGGCCGGGGCCTTCTTCGCCGCAGCCTTCTTGGCCGGCTTGGCCGCCGGAGCGGATTCTTCCGCTTCGATCGCGGCTTCCAGTTCCTCGCGGGTCACTTCCCGCTCGGTGACTTCGGCCTTGTCGAACAGGAAATCGACCACCTTGTCTTCATAGAGGGGGGCGCGCAGCTGGGCGGCGGCCATCGGCTCCGAACGGACATAGTCAAGGAACCGCTGGCGATCTTCCGGGCGATACTGCTGGGCAGCCTGCTGCAGCAGCATGTTCATTTCCTGGGCCGAGACTTCGACCCCGTTCTTCTGGCCGATCTCGCTCAGCAGCAGGCCGAGGCGCACGCGGCGCTCGGCAATCGCGCGGTAATCGTCCTTTTCCGCCTCGATGTCCTTCATCGCCTGCTCGGGGTTCTCATCCCGCGCGGCTTCCTGCTGGAGCTGGGCCCAGATCTGCTCGAATTCGGCTTCAACCATCTTCTGCGGCACAGCGAAATCATGCCCTGCGGCCAGGTGGTCGAGCAGCTGGCGCTTCATCTGGGTACGGGTCAGCCCGTCAGTTTCCTGCTCCAGCTGGCCGCGCAGCAGGCCGCGCAGCTGGTCGATGCCTTCCAGGCCCAGGTTCTTGGCGAACTCGTCGTCGACCTTGGTCTCGCTCTCGACCTTGACCTGCTTCACGGTGATGGCGAACTGGGCTTCCTTGCCCTTGAGGTTCTCGGCCGGATAATCGTCCGGGAAGGTGACCGTGATGGTCTTTTCCTCACCCGTCTTCACGCCGGTCAGCTGCTCTTCGAAGCCGGGGATGAACTGGCCCGATCCGATCACCAGCGGCGCGTCTTCCGCCTTGCCGCCTTCGAACTCGACCCCATCGAGCGAGCCGGTGAAATCGATGATCAGCTGGTCGCCGTCCTGCGCCTTGCGCGTCTTGGGGGCGTCCTTGTAGCTCTTCTGCTGGCCGGCAATGCGCAGCACCGCCTCGTCAACCGCTTCGTCCGATACCGGGACCACCAGCCGCTCCAGCGCCAGGCCGTCAAGATCCGGCGTATCGATCACGGGCAGCACTTCGACCTCGACCGCAAGGACCGCGTCCTTGCCCTGGTCATAGCCGTCCTGCAGCGTAACCGAAGGCTGCATTGCCGGGCGCAACTGCTGCTCGGCCATCAGCTTGTCGACCGATTCGCGGATCACGTCGTTGACGGCCTGCGCGTGCATCTGGTCGCCGTGCATCTTGCGCACCAGATTGGCCGGAACCTTGCCCGGGCGGAAACCCGGCATCCGGATCTGGGGGGCAACCTTCCTGATTTCCGCATCGATGCGGGCTTCGATTTCAGCGGCCGGAACAGTCACCTCAAAGGCGCGCTGCAGTCCCTCGTTGACGGTCTCTTTGATCTGCATGGTGGAAAATCAAACCTTCTTAAAAACACTGCCGATAACACTGCGTACCGCAGGATGCCGGGCGGGGACTGGTGCGGGCGAAGGGACTCGAACCCCCACATCTTGCGATACTGGTACCTAAAACCAGCGCGTCTACCAATTCCGCCACGCCCGCAATTCGAACGAAGCCGCGCGCCGGGGCGCACGCACCCCACGCGAACAGGGCTGCGCCCTTAATCGGGCGGGCGCAAAAGGGCAAGCGGCGATGGTACGGGGTATGGTGAGGGGAACGTATCGGAGCCGCAGGACGTTGGCCGGATGAAAGGAACCTGACATGGCCACCACGCCCGCACCCGATACGATCGAGCCAATCTCGCCGCCAGAAACCCCGGCTTTTCCCACCCCTGACGAGGCACCCGGGCGCCTGCCCGGCGAAATCCAGCCACCCCAGCCCGATACTGACAATCCCGGCCGCGGCCCGGACGAGACCCCGCCGCCCCCGGACTGATCGCGCCGGACTGATCGCACCGGATTGATATTGCGGCGGGGGGCCGCGCGCTTTAGGGGCGCGGCATGACCGACGAAACCACACCCGACACCCCGCCCGCCAGCGCCAGCACTGCTGGCGACACCCCGCCTGACCGCCTGTCGGTCAACCCGCGCAGCGAATTCTTCGATGCCGAGAAGCTCCGCCGCGGCGTCGGCATCCGGTTCAAGGAGCGCGTGCGCACCGATATTGAGGAATATTCGATTTCCGAAGGTTGGGTGCGGGTGCAGGCCGGCAAGGCGGTGGATCGCAAGGGCGAGCCGCTGACAATCAAGCTGACCGGTCCGGTGGAAGCCTGGTACGAAGACCTCGGCGATAACCCGCCTGTCGCCAAAAAGGACTGAGGCTGAGGGGGCCGTTTGGCTCCTCGCTTGCCAAAAGAGGCGTTTGCGCCCACTTGGGCGAGGATATGTCCCTCCCCAAGAAGCCCGAAGTCGTCTTCATCGGCCGTCCCAATGTCGGCAAGTCGA
>NCJP01000214.1 GCA_002278985.1 Erythrobacter sp. 34-65-8 | reverse complement strand
CGCGATGTGCTTGACGAGGGTGCCGATCCGGCCACGCGCAACCAGGCGCTGATTGACAGTGCGGCGGCAGCCCGGGCCGATACACCCGTCCCCATTCCGCAGGCGATTCCGGTTGCGGCCGCCGCAGGGGACGACCTGACCCGTATCAAGGGCGTGGGCCCCAAGCTGCGCGACGTGCTGGTCAGCCTGGGGGTGACCCGGTTCGACCAGATCGCAGGGTGGAGCGATGAGGACATCGACCGGATCGACGCCCGGCTAGGCCGGTTCGAGGGGCGCATCCGGCGCGACAACTGGGTTGAACAGGCAAAACTGCTCGCCGCCGGCGACACGGCAGGATACGAGAACCGCTTCGGCAGACTCTGACCCTTGCAGGCATAAGCCATCCCTGCAAAGGGGCGTAAAACTAGTTACAGGAGAAACTTGTGGCAGGCATGGTTCCCTTCAATTGGGAAGATCCGTTCGACCTCGAAACCCAGCTGACCGAGGACGAGCGGATGATCCGCGATGCCGCGCACGGGTTCGCCCAGAGCGAACTCCAGCCGCGCGTGCAGCAGGCTTTCCGGGATGAAGCCGATGCCCCCGAACTGTTCCCGCTGTTCGGGCAGGCTGGCCTGCTCGGCGCGACCATTCCGGTTGAATATGGCGGCGCGGGCGCCGGCTATGTCGCCTACGGCCTGATCGCGCGCGAGATCGAGCGGGTCGATTCCGGTTACCGGTCAATGGCTTCGGTCCAGTCCAGCCTGGTGATGTACCCGATCCATGCCTATGGTTCGGAAGATCAGCGCCGCAAGTACCTGCCCGGCCTTGCTTCGGGCCAGCTGATTGGCTGCTTCGGCCTGACTGAGCCCGACGCTGGATCGGACCCGGCCGGGATGAAGACCGTCGCCCGCAAGGATGGCGATGGTTACGTGCTCAATGGCACCAAGACGTGGATTTCCAACGCGCCCTTTGCCGACGTTTTCGTGGTCTGGGCCAAGAGCGAGGCACATGGCGGCGGCATTCGCGGCTTCGTGCTGGAGAAAGGCATGGCCGGTCTTTCCGCCCCCAAGATCAAGGGCAAGGTTTCCCTGCGCGCCTCCACCACCGGCATGATCGTGATGGAAGACGTGAAAGTGGGCGCCGACGCACTCTTGCCCGATGTCCAGGGGCTGAAGGGGCCGTTCGGCTGCCTCAACCGCGCCCGCTACGGCATCAGCTGGGGCGCGATGGGCGCGGCCGAGTTCTGCATGGCTGCCGCGCGCCAGTATGGTCTGGACCGCAGGCAGTTCGGCCGTCCGCTCGCCGGAACGCAGCTCTACCAGAAGAAGCTGGCCGATATGCTGACCGATATCGCGCTGGGCCTGCAAGCCTCGCTGCGGGTCGGCCGCCTGATGGACGAAGGCCGCTTCGCGCCCGACATGATTTCGGTCGTCAAGCGCAACAACGTCGGCAAGGCGCTGGAAATCGCCCGCGCGGCGCGGGACATGCACGGCGGCAACGGCATTTCGGACGAATACCACGTGATCCGCCACATGGTGAACCTGGAGACGGTCAACACCTACGAAGGCACGCACGATGTCCATGCCCTGATCCTGGGGCGCGGGATTACCGGGATTCCGGCGTTCTGATGCGGGCCGGCCGCAAGCTCTGTCCTACATCGCCGCAATGTGTCACGGTGATGCCATGATGCACTGTTCTTCCGCTTCGGTCTGGCCCGTTTCCGGGCAGCAGAGGCCCCTGACTTTTTTGCTTCAGGACAGTGTAACATGTGGTCCATGTCTCCCGCTGAGGGGGGTGACCGCATGATACGCCTGCACGGCTACTACCGCAGTTCGACCACCTACCGCCTGCGTATCGCGCTGGAGCTCAAGGGGCTCGCCTACGACTACGTGCCGGTGAACCTGCTGACCTCGCAGCAGAAGGACGCGGGCTTCACTACCCGCAACCCGTTCGGCAGCGTGCCCTTGCTGGAAGCGGGCGGGCGTGACCGGGCGCAGTCGATGGCGCAGCTGGAATGGCTGGAGGAAGCCCACCCCGCGCCGCCACTGCTGCCTGCAGGGCTGGAGGACCGGTTCACTGCGCGCGAGCTGACCTACGCCATCGCGACTGAGCTCCATGCGCCGCTCAACCTGCCGGTGCTCAAGTACCTCAAGGACCCGCTGGGCCATTCGCAGGCGGAAATCGACGTGTGGTATCGCCACTGGCTCGCCCGCACCCTCGGGCCAGTCGAGGCGCGGCTGGCCCAGCTTGGCACCGGTGACTTCCTGTTCGATGCGCCCGGCCTGTTCGAGGTCGTGCTGCTGCCGCAGGTCTACAACGCGCAGCGGTTCGCGTTCGACTTTGGCGCAATGCCCCATATCCGCCGGATCGAGGCGGCCTGCCTCGCCCTGCCCCAGTTCCAGCGCGCCCATCCCGACAACCAGCCGGACAACCCGGAAAGGACCATGCCATGAAGCTCGCCAGCCTGAGAGACGGAACCCGTGACGGCAAGCTCGTGGTGGTATCCAGGGACGTGACCCGGTGCTGCGCGGCGGACAACATCGCCCCTACGCTTCAGGCCGCGCTCGACGATTGGGACAACCTCGCCCCGCTGCTCGAAGCGCTTTACCGCGACGTCGAGCACCAGACCGTGCCGTGCGAGCGGTTCCACGAGCGCGATGCGCTCTCGCCCCTGCCCCGCGCCTACCAGTGGGCCGACGGCTCGGCCTACATCAACCATGTCGAGCTGGTGCGCCAGGCGCGCGGGGCCAAGGTGCCAGAGAGCTTCTACCACGATCCGCTGATGTACCAGGGCGGCAGCGACGGCTTCCTCGCTCCGCGTGAGGACATCCCGCTCGGCGATGTGGCCTGGGGCTGCGACATGGAAGGCGAGATCGCCTGCATTACCGGCGACGTGCCGATGGGCGTGACCAGCGCCGAGGCACTGGGCCACATCCGCCTGCTGATGCTGGTCAACGATGTGAGCTTGCGGGGGCTGATCCCGGGCGAACTGGACAAGGGCTTCGGCTTCTTCCAGTCCAAGCCCGCCAGCGCCTTCTCGCCAGTGGCCGTAACGCCCGACGAGCTGGGCGACGCCTGGGCCGACGGCATGATCAGGCTGCC
>NCJP01000213.1 GCA_002278985.1 Erythrobacter sp. 34-65-8 | reverse complement strand
GAACAGTTGTTGTTGACGTTGACGACCGGGATCCCAGTCATGCCCAGCTCATAGAGCGCTCGCTGCCCGGATGTCGAGTCGCCGGCGACGTATCCGACGTAGCCCTGCTGCACTTCGCGGTAGAAGTTCTCGCGCGCCTCGGTGGCCTGGGGGTCTCGCGCCCCATGGGCCCAGTTGGCGTTCGACACGATCACCAGCTTGCGTTGGGGGTCGATGAAGATGCCCTGCCCGAAGATCCCCTGGGCAGCATAAGTGCCATCATCGTAAGTCCACCACTGGTAGCCATAGGCCTTGCCCGGTGCGCCGAATTCCGCCTGCCGGGTGGTTGCCTCGGCAATCCAGCCCTCCGGCAGAACTTCCTCGCCTCCGGCCACACCGCCGCCCAGCATGAACAGGCCGAAGCGGGCCATGTCGCGGGTGGCGGCCTGAACGCAGCAGCCGCTGATTTCGCGTCCCGTGGAGCCGAGCAGCCAGGTAGCGTCCTGCTCCATCCCGAAGGGTGCCCAGACCTTTTCCGACAGGTATTGGGCCAGCGGCTTGCCGGTCGCCTCGCTCACCAGCACCCCGATCAGGTTGGTCTCGCCAGTCTTGTAGACCCACTTTTCCCCTGCCGGGGCTTCGCGCCCGAGCGTGCGCATGTAGCTGACCGTCACATCGAGCCCGTCTTCTGCCTGATGCTCGTTGAACCGGGCGACATCGGACTTCGGATCTTCGTAGTCCTCGTTCCAGCGCACCCCGCTGGTCATGGTGAGCAGCTGGCGCACGGTCACGTTGTCGTATTCCGAGCCCTCCAGCCCCTTGATGTACTGCGAGACCTTGTCGTCGAGGCTCCTGATGTGCCCCTCTTTCACCGCCGCGCCGACCATGGTCGAGGTCAGGCTCTTGGCGACGGAGAAGCTGGTCCACTTGCCTTCCGGCCCGAAATCGAGCCCGTATTCCTCCAGCACCACCTTGCCGTCATGGACGATCACCAGCGCGGCCGTGCGCTGGCTCCTCATATAGTCGGCGACATCGAGATCGAGCGGCTCGCCCTGGGGCAGCGGATAGACCGTATCCCCGGCTTCGATCACCCGCGCCTTGGCGAGAATGGGGATGGCATCAAGCGTACGGAAGGCAGCATCGCGCTGATCCTGCGACCAGAACAGCACGTTCCGGTCGGTCGGCATGTGTGCCAGCAGGTTGCGCTCGTCCTTGCTGAGCGAGAACCAGAACAGCCCGCCCCCCACCAGCGCCACCAGCAGCACCGCGATCAATGTCCGCTTGAGCATCCTCTTTCCCACCTTGAATCCTCTATCGTTTGACCAGCGTAACCTGGTGCACGTCAATCCCGCCGCCGCGAAAGCCGCCTTCGCAATACATCAGGTAGTAACGCCACAGGCGGATGAAGCGCTCGTCGAACCCGGCCGGCAGGTGGCCAGTGGAGACGGCAAGATCGAAGTTCTCCCGCCACAACCTGAGTGTCTCGGCATAGTCGAGCCCGAAATCGTCCTGATCACACCAGCGCAGGCCCCGCTCTTCGGCCAATTGCCGGAACTCGCTGGTGCGGATCAACAGTCCGCCGGGAAAGATATAGGCCTGGATGAAATCGGCGCTGGCAGCATAGGCATCGAACAGGTCGTCGCGCATGGAGATATACTGGATCGCCGCCCGCCCGCCCGGTTTGAGGTTGCGCGCGACGCAGTCCATGAAATCGGGCCAGTATTCGCGCCCGAGGGCCTCGACCATCTCGACGCTGTAGATCCCGTCGTACTGGCCGTGAACATCGCGGTAGTCCTGCTTGCGGAACTCCAGGTTGGGCAGGCCGGCGTGACGTTCGCGTGCCCAGGCCAGCTGCTCGTCCGAGATGCTGATGGCAGTCACACCAACCTCGAACTGGTAAGCGAATGCCCACGACAGGGTGCCCCAGCCGCAGCCGATTTCCAGCAGCTGCTTGCCCGGATCAGGCATGATCCGTTCCGAAATCGCGCTCATCTTGAACTGCTGGCCAGCTTCGAGATCGGGCGAGATGCGCGGCGGTTCGAGGAAGCGCGCGCTTGAATAGGTCATCGTCAGGTCGAGCCACGCAGCGTAGAAATCATTGCCGAGGTCGTAGTGCGCATGGATATTGCGCTGCGCCCCGGCCTTCGAATTGCGGTTGAGCCAATGCGCCGCCTTCGCCATCACCCGCCACGGCCCCTGTGCCCGCGCCGTGCCGCCGAGAGTTGCCGCATTGGCCATGAACAGCGCAAACAGTGAAACCGGGTCTTCGCTCGACCACTCGCCCGCTTCCCACGCCTGGTACCAGCCGATCGAGCCGTTGGTGGCCAGCCGCAGCAGCGCGCGCCAGTCGTGGATCGTGACCGTGACCTCGAACCCGGGCGCGCGGCCACCCATACGGCGGGTCGTGCCATCGGGCAGGAGGCCGGTCAGCACACCCCTTTCCAGCCCGGCATCAATACGGTCGAGCACCTTGTGAAAGCCGGGCGCGAATGCCCGCGCGATCAGCCCCGGCTGGCGCTCGAACCGCGCCGCACTGCGCAGCAGGCTGCCCCCGCGAATATCCGCTCCCCTCGACATGGCCTCGCTATGGCGTTGCACCCGAAACGGGGCAAGCGCGATCAGCCCGCTTTCACCGCCTTGTAGGCAGATAGCGCCCGCTCGCGGCCTTCGCGGTGTTCGACGATCCGGCTCGGATAGCGCCCGCGCCGGTTGTCGGCCGGATCGTGGATCTCGCTGTCGGGCAGGTGTTTCAGTTCGGGCACATAGGTGCGGATATAGCCCGCCGCATCGAACTTCTCGCTCTGGCTGAGGGGCGCCATGATCCGCACGAACATGTTGGAATCAACGCCCGTGCCCGCGACCCACTGCCAGTTGCAGGCGTTGCTGGCGTAGTCGGCATCGACCAGCGTGTCCCAGAACCACTTCTCGCCCACGCGCCAGTCGATCAGCAGGTGTTTGATCAGGAAGCTGGCGGCGATCATTCGCACCCGGTTGTGCATCCACCCGGTCTGCCATAGCTGGCGCATCCCGGCATCGACGATCGGGTAGCCAGTCATGCCTTGCTGCCACGCCGTGAGGTCGGCAGCGGCCTCGCCGGAGTGATCGCGCTACTGGAGCCGGTCGAAT
>NCJP01000422.1 GCA_002278985.1 Erythrobacter sp. 34-65-8 | reverse complement strand
TAGGCGATTTCGGCCACGCTGTCTGACAGACGCAGCACTTTGACCTGCCCGGTCGGAAGATCTGCGGGCAGTGTGACGGCTACATCGAAAATCGTCCCGTCAATTACCACATTGGCGCGGTTCTCTTCGCAGTCGAAGGCGCTCGACGGCACAAGATCCAGCCGCGCCACAAGTTCGAGTGGGAGGGCACGCTTGCGCCCGTCAAAATCGGTAAAGGTCATCAGCGTCCGGCTAGGCCGCTGCAATTCTTCACGGTCCTCGCTGTCCTCGGCCCGGTTGCGGGAGCGGATATCGCGGACCAGACCGTTTTCTTCCGCAATCGCGGGAATATCGAGCATCAGAACCGCGCGGCCATCATCGAGCAGGGTCGTTCCAGCATAAATCCCGCAAGCCATGATAGCAGGCGAAAGGGGCTTGATGACAAGGTCTTCCTGATCATGGATCTGGTCCACCGCCAGCGCGAAAACCATGCCATTGCCCAGACGCAACAGGACCAGACGCTGATCCGGCCCGGCGCGCCGCGGATCGACGTGAAGCACCGTATTGAGGGTAAGGCACGGAATGACATAGGAATGCGGGATCGCGAAGAACTGGTCGCCGATACTGACGGTGAGCGCGGAAATGATGCTCAGGGTCAGCGGCAGTTCCAGCGTGAAGCGCGTCCCTTCTCCCGGCTTGGACGATACGGAGACTTTCCCGCCGACCTTTTCGATGTTGGAGCGCACGACATCCATGCCAACCCCGCGGCCCGATACCGCACTGACTGCCTCGGCCGTGGACAGGCCCGGCTCGAAAATCAGGTCGGTGATCTGGGCAGCGGACATCGCGTCCAGTTCGTCCTGGGTGACAATCCCGCTTCTGACTGCCTTGGCGCCCACTTTTTGCACGTTCAGGCCGGCGCCGTCATCGGTGATTATGATGGTTATGGTATTGCCGGACTGGCGCGATGCGATGGACAGCATCCCGATCTCGCGCTTGCCTGCGGCACGGCGGTCTGCTGGCTTTTCGATGCCATGGTCGATCGCGTTGCGGATCAGGTGAGTGATGGGATCGCGGATCATCTCGATCATTTCGCGGTCCAGTTCGACATCGAGCTCGAGGGCAACAAGATCCTCGTGACCGGTGAGGTCGCACAGCAGATCGGCGACGGTCGCGTGCGCGTCATC
>NCJP01000023.1 GCA_002278985.1 Erythrobacter sp. 34-65-8 | reverse complement strand
CGCGCCGGCCCGGATTTGCGCCAGATGGTCGAAATCGCGCGCCGTCACTATGTCGCTGAGGTCGAAATGCGCCGCTGGCAGGCGCGGTATGAGCGCCTCGAGTGCCGCGCGCCGTTCGTGCCACGGCTGCGCGCGCCAGTCGCGCCCGTCGGCTATCAGCACGTCGTAGAGCCGCACGAACGCGGGATAGTCGCGCAGCATCGCCTTGCTCACAACCTTGCGGCCGAGCCGCTGCTGCAGCGCGTTGAAACTGGCAGCGCCCCCCGCTTCGCCGCCCTGGTGCACGCCGCGCACGAGCAATTCGCCGTCAAGCACCACCGGGAACGGAAGGCCGTCAAGCAATTCGGGGAACGTGGCGGAGATGTCATCGCCGGAGCGGGAGAACAACCGCGTCTGGTCACCTGCCCGGACCAGCTGGACCCGGATTCCATCCCATTTCCATTCCGCCGCATAATCGGCCAGAGCGACCGTGCCGCCCTCGAGCGGATGGGCGAGCATGAACGGGCGAAAGGTCGGCAGGTTGTCGATGTCGGGCGGCGGCGCTCCCTCTGCCGCCCAGGCAAACAGCTCCGGGTAGGGCGGGGCAAGGCCGTGCCAGTATTCCTCGACCTGTTCGACCTCGACCGCGAATGCCTTTGCGAAGGCGGTTTTGGCCAGGCGGCTGGATACGCCGATCCGCATCCCGCCGGTGGCGAGCTTGAGCAGGGCGAAGCGGCCCGGGGCATCAAGCCGGTCCAAAAGCGCGGCGAGGTCTGTGCCCACGGTCTTGCGGGTCATGCTCGACAGCAGCTCAACGGCCTCGCTCACCGTCGGGGGAGAGGGGGCGCGACCCGGCGCCGGCCAGAGCAGGCTGGCGGTCTCGGCTGTATCGCCGACAAAGTCGCGGCTGAGCGTCCACAGCACCGGGTCAACCCGCTCCATCATCAGCGCACGGATGGTTGAGCTTTTGACTGCCGGGAAGTCGAGCCCGCCAGTCAGAGCGGCGAGCGCCCAGCCCCGGTCAGGGTCCGGGGTTTTGCGCAAGTAAGCAGCGATCAGCGCCAGCTTGCGGTTGCGGCTGGTGGTGTAGACGAGTGCATCGAGCAGGGCGGCGAAGCGTTCCACCGGCTAATCGTCCTCGTCCTCATAGCCTACCAGCGCCAGCGCGCGTGCCTTGCGCTGGTGAAGCTCGCACCAGCGCAGCAGCGCATCCTCGCGCCCATGGGTGATCCAGGTTTCCTGCGGGTTGACCTGTTCGACCGTGGTGGTGAGCTCATGCCAGTCGGCGTGGTCGGAGATCACCAGCGGCAGCTCCACACCACGCTGGCGGGCACGCTGTCGCACGCGCATCCAGCCGCTCGCCATCGCGGTGACCGGGTCAGGCAGGCGACGGCTCCAGCGGTCGTTCAGTGCGGCGGGCGGGCAGACCACGATCTGGCCGCGAAGTTCATCCTTCTTTGCGTCGCTGACGAGGCGCAGATCACCCAGCGGCACGCCATGCTCTTCGTAGAGCCTGCACATCTTCTCCATTGCGCCATGGATCCAGATGGTCTGGCCGTGCCCTGCCGCGCGCAGCTCCGCAATCACCCGTTGCGCTTTGCCCAAGGCGTAAGCACCGACCAGCACGCAGCGATCCGGTTCGGCGCCCAGCTGGCCGAGCAGCCTGGCGATCTCCTCGCCGATGGGCGGATGGGTGAACAGCGGCAGGCCGAAGGTCGCTTCGGTAATGAATACGTCACATGGCGTAATCCTGAACGGCAAACAGGTCGGGTCATGACGTCGCTTGTAATCACCTGTAATGATGACCTTTTCACCCGCATGCTCAAGCAGGATCTGGGCGCTGCCAAGCACATGTCCGGCCGGGATGAAGGTTGCGTCGACGCCGCCGGGCAGTCGCACCGTCTCGCCATAGCCGACCGGCACCGCGCCCTCACGCGTGGCATAGCGTAGCTCCATGATCGCCAGCGTCTCGGGCGTGGCCATGGTCGTGCCATGCCCGCCGCGTGCGTGGTCGGCATGGCCGTGCGTCACCAGCGCCCGGTCAACCGCCCTGGCGGGATCGACCCAGCAATCGGCAGGGACAACATGGATCCCCCACGGCTCGGGCCGGATCCAGGAAAAGGGGGCCATCATCAGATGCTCAAAGCCTGGTCAGCCCTAGCGTTCCGCTGACCCCAAGCCAGGCCACAAGCGTATGCGGTCGCTCAGGCCCCGCTTTCACCTTCCGGAGCCTTGGAGGCAGGCTTCTTCGTTCCTGCCGGCTTCTTCTTCACCGCTTTGACCTTCGGCGGAGCGGGGGTCAGTTCAAAACTCGGCTTGCCGTCCTTGATGCTGACATGAACCTCTCCGCCATCGGTAAGCTTGCCGAACAGCAGTTCCTCAGCCAGCGGCTGCTTGATCTTTTCCTGGATCAGGCGGGACATCGGGCGGGCACCGTACAGTTTGTCGTACCCCTTGTCGCCGAGCCACTTCCTTGCATCCTGGTCAAACTGGATGTGGACGTTCTGCTCCGCCAGCTGCAGCTCCAGCTGAAGGATGAACTTGTCAACCACCCGGCCGACGGTTTCCTTGCCGAGATAGGCAAAGGGCACGATCGCATCCAGCCGGTTGCGGAATTCCGGCGTGAACATCTTTTTGACCGCTTCCTCGCCAGCATCTTCCTTCGACACATCGCCGAAGCCGATGCCCTGGCTTGCCATCTGCGCGGCACCGGCATTGGTGGTCATGATCAGCACCACGTTGCGGAAATCGACCGTCTTGCCGTGGTGATCGGTCAGCCGGCCGTTATCCATGACCTGAAGCAGGATGTTGAACAGGTCAGGGTGGGCCTTCTCGATTTCGTCGAGCAGCAGCACGCAATGCGGGTTCTGGTCTATCGCATCGGTCAGCAGGCCGCCCTGGTCATAGCCGACATAACCCGGAGGTGCGCCGATCAGCCGGCTGACCGAGTGCCGCTCCATGTATTCCGACATGTCGAACCGCTTGAGTTCAATGCCCATGATGCTGGCCAGCTGGCGCGCAACCTCGGTCTTGCCGACACCGGTCGGGCCGCTGAACAGGAAGCTGCCGATCGGCTTGTCCGGATCGCGCAGGCCCGCCCGGCTGAGCTTCATCGCGGTGGAGAGGCGGTGGATCGCCTCGTCCTGCCCGAACACGACATGCTTGAGATCACGCTCAAGGTTCTCCAGCGCCTTCTTGTCATCGCTGGAAACGGTCTTGGGCGGGATGCGTGCCATGGTGGCAATCACCGCTTCGATCTCGCGCGCGGTGATCTTCTTCTTGCGCCGGTTCGGCGGCACCAGCATCTGCATCGCCCCGACCTCGTCAATCACGTCAATTGCTTTGTCGGGCAGCTTGCGGTCGTTGATGTAGCGGGCCGAAAGCTCCACCGCGGTCTTGATCGCATCCGGGGTGTAAGTGACCTTATGGTGCGATTCGAAGGCACTTTTCAGGCCCCTGAGGATCTTGATCGTATCCTCGACGGTCGGCTCGTTCACATCGATTTTCTGGAACCGGCGCAGCAGTGCGCGGTCTTTCTCGAAGTGGTTGCGGAACTCCTTGTAGGTGGTCGAGCCGATGCAGCGGATCGCCCCGCTGGAGAGCGCGGGCTTCAGCAGGTTGGAGGCATCCATCGCCCCGCCGCTGGTCGCACCTGCCCCGATCACGGTGTGGATTTCGTCGATGAACAGCACCGCTTCCGGCATCTGTTCGAGTTCATTGACGACCTGCTTCAGGCGCTCCTCGAAATCGCCGCGATAGCGGGTGCCAGCCAGCAGCGCGCCCATGTCGAGCGAGTAGATCACGGCATCGCGCAGAACCTCGGGCACTTCGCCTTCCACGATCTTGCGCGCCAGGCCTTCCGCAATCGCGGTCTTTCCCACCCCGGGATCGCCAACATAGAGCGGGTTGTTCTTGCTGCGGCGGCACAGGATCTGGATCGTCCGGTCCACTTCCGGGCCGCGCCCGATCAGCGGATCGATCTTGCCGTTTTCTGCCTTGAGATTGAGGTTGACGGTGAACTGGTCGAGCGCGGTTTCCTTCTTGTTGCCGTCGCTCTTGGCTTCCTGCTCTTCCTTGGCCTCGGCACCTTTGGGCGAACGGCTCTCGATCTGTTTGCCGCCCTTGCCGATCCCGTGGCTGATGAAGCTGACCGCGTCGAGACGGCTCATATCCTGCTGCTGGAGGAAATAGACCGCGTAGGAATCGCGTTCGGAGAACAGCGCAACCAGCACGTTGGCACCGGTTACCGTATCTTTGCCGCTGGACTGGACATGCAGGATGGCGCGCTGGATGACCCGCTGGAAGCCCGCGGTCGGTTGCGGATCGGCATCGTCATCCGTCTTCAGGGACTGGTATTCCTGATCGAGGTATTGTTTCACCACCTCGCCCAGTTCCGACACGTCGACCCCGCAGGCATGCATTACCTGGGCGGCGTCTTCGTCGTCGACCAGCGCCAGAAGCAGGTGCTCCAGCGTGGCATATTCATGGCGCCGTTCCGATGCATTGCCGAGCGCGGCATGGAGCGTCTTCTCGAGGTTCTGGGCAAAGCTGGGCATTCAGGTGCCTTTCCTGGCTGAAGGCGGCTTCCCCGTACACGGGGAGCAGGGGCGACGAACGGGTTCCGGACTTATATGGGACACGTCGCAAAGGTTGCGAGTCCCACCGGTCAATTGCCTGGCTTTCCGAACAAAGCGTCTGCCGCAGAGCGGTGTGCTGCGGCCTTTTCGCGATGCGCCCGGACCCTGGCAATCTCGGCCTCGAGCAACGCGATCCGTTCACCCAGTTCCTCGTGCGAATAGGGTGAGAGATCCTCGGCGGCGAGGCGGCTCGCGGCATCGCCCTTGGGGCGGGGGAGTTCGTCGAGGTCCATCGGGGTGCATCATCGCAAGACAGGCGGCTTGCTGTCAACGGACCGCAGGGCTAGGTGCTGTTCGCGGTCGGGGCCTGTCGCCCCTATGCCACAACCGGGGGTTCACATGGTTAGCCAGTTGCCCGAAAGAATGACGGCTGTCGGCTTCGACAAACCCGGCGGGCCAGAGGTGCTGCGGACTGAACAGCTGGCAGTGCCATCGCCGGGCGAAGGGCAGGTGCTGATCCGGGTTGCCTATGCCGGGGTCAACCGGCCGGACGCGATCCAGCGCCAGGGCCTTTATCCCCCGCCTCCCGGTGCCTCACCCGTTCCGGGGCTGGAAGTGGCGGGCGAGATTGTCGCGGTCGGCAGCGGCGTGCCGGAAGATTATCTGGGCGAGCGGGTCTGCGCGCTCGTCTCCGGCGGCGGATATGCTGAATACTGCCTCGCCCATATCGGCCATTGCCTCACCGTACCCGGCACCATGCCCCTGGCCGAGGCGGCGGCCATTCCCGAAACGCTGTTTACCGTGTGGCACAACGTGTTCGAGCGGGGCTGGGCGAGGGAAGGCGAGACCCTGCTGGTGCATGGCGGCACCAGCGGCATCGGCACCATGGCGACCATGCTGGGCAAGGCATTCGGGCTCAGTGTCATCACCACCTGCGGGGACGAGGCCAAGTGCGCTGCCTCGCGGGCCTGCGGTGCAGATCTTTCCATCAATTACCGCGAAGCCGATTTCGTCGAGTCGGTGAAGACATTCACCGGCGGCAGGGGGGTCGAAGTCGTGCTCGACATGGTGTCGGGCACCTATGTGCCGCGTAATCTGAAATGCCTGGCCGAGGACGGCCGCCACGTGACCATCGCGGTGCTGGGAGGGATGACAGCCGAACTCAACATGGCGGTGATCATGAGCCGCCGCCTCACCCTGACCGGATCAACCCTGCGCCCGCGCTCGGATGTGTTCAAGACGCTGCTGGCAGGTGAAATAGAGCGCAACGCCTGGCCGCTGTTCGCCGATGGCACGCTTCGCCCGGTGATGGACCGGACCTATCGCTTGGCGGACGCAGCCGGTGCCCACGCGCGGATGGAAGCGGGCGAACATGTCGGCAAGATCGTGCTGGAGGTGAGCGGGGATGGCTGACAGGTTTACCCTTCACGAGGACCCGCGCAGCGGCAATTGCTACAAGATCAGGCTCACCGCCGCACTGCTCGGCGTGCCGCTTGATCTGCGCCAGTACGACATCATGCAAGGGCAGACACGCACGGCCGAATTTCTCGGTACAGTCAATGCCAATGGCCGCATTCCAGTGCTGCAGATCGGCGAAGGCGCAACCGCGCGCTTTCTGCCGGAAAGCAATGCGGCCTGCTGGTATCTGGCCGAAGGATCGCCGCTCATCCCTGCTGACCGGTTCGGGCGTGCCGACATGCTGCGCTGGATGTTCTTCGAACAGTACAACCACGAACCGAACATCGCGACCTTGCGCTTCTGGCTGCGTTTTGTCGGAGAAGCGAAGCTGACCGATGCGCAGCGAGCCCAGATGATGCCCAAGCGGATTGCCGGATGCGACGCACTGAAGGTGATGGACGAACACCTGGCCAGGCAGCACTGGTTCGTGGGGGCAGGCGCCACGCTGGCCGACGTGGCCCTCTATGCCTATACCCACAAGGCAGAGGAAGGCGGCTTCGGTCTGGCTGATTATCCGGCGATCGGGGCGTGGCTGCAACGGGTGGCGGCGCTGCCCGGCTTTGTGACAATGGACTGACAGCCACGCCGCGGCTGACTCGCAACCGTCACGCGATTGCGGTGAGGGTGTCACAATGCCGCGTCATATGCTCCGGGCGAGACCGCCAGCCCCGGAGGCCCCCATGGCTATCGACCGCTTGCCTGTTCCGCAAATCAGCCCGTCGGCGCGCCGGGCGATGGTGCCCGCCACCGGGCGGCGGCGCTATCGCACCATCTGGATCAGCGATATTCACCTGGGCACCAAAGGCTGCAATGCCGAGCTGCTGATCGATTTCCTCGACCATACCGACAGCGAGACGATGTACCTCGTCGGCGACATCATCGACGGCTGGCGGCTGAAGAAGAAGTTCTACTGGCCCGCCGCCCACAACGATATTGTCCGCCGCATCCTCAAGCGCGCCCGGCGCGGCACGCGCATCGTCTATATCCCCGGCAACCATGACGAGATGTTCCGCCAGTTCACCGGGATGAACTTCGGCGGTGTCGAAATCCGCCGCGCGGCCTTTCACAGCACTGCGGATGGGCGGCGCCTGATGGTGTTGCATGGCGACGAGTTCGACACGGTCATGTTGGCACATCGCTGGCTCGCCTTCGTGGGCGACGCGCTCTACCACCTGCTCATGGGGCTGAACCACTGGGTCAATGTGGTCCGCCGGGCCTTCAACCTGCCCTATTGGTCACTGTCGAAGGTCGCCAAGCACAAGGTCAAGAACGCGGTCGAGTTCATTTCTCGCTATGAGGAAGTGGTCGCGCGTGCGGCTGGGGAACGCGGTGTGGATGGAGTGGTATGCGGCCACATCCATACCGCGGAAATCCGGGATTTTGACGGGATCAAATACTACAATGATGGCGACTGGGTCGAAGGGTGCACCGCGCTGGTGGAGCATTTCGATGGCCGGATGGAACTGCTCCACTGGCCCGAGGAAATCGCCCGCCGCGAGCTGGAACGGGTCGAGGCTGACATCGAGGTCGAAAGGCGCGCGGCGTGAACCGGATGACCGGCTTTCCCTTCGGAGACGCTGCATGCGCACCGTTCCCCCAGCGGATCGCCATCGTCACGGATGCATGGTTGCCCCAGATGAACGGCGTCGTCCGTACATTGACGGCCACCTGCGATCTGCTGCGCGCGCGTGGCCATGACATCATGGTGGTGGCACCGGACCAGTTTCGGTCCCTGCCCTGCCCCACCTATCCGGAAATCCGCCTCGCTCTGCCGCGCCCAGGTGCGGTTGCCGCACAGCTTGCTGCCCACAACCCCGATGCGGTTCACATAGCGACCGAGGGGCCGCTCGGCATCGCCGCGCGGCGCTATTGCGTTGCCGGAGGCATTCCGTTCACGACTGCCTACCACACCCAGTTCCCGGATTATGTGGCTCGGCGGACCGGCCTCTCGCCCTCTCTGTTCTGGCACTATATTCGCTGGTTTCACCGCCCGGCGCAGCGGATCATGGTCGCAACCGGCTCGATCCGCCAGGAACTGCGCGCCAACGGCCTGGACCGGCTGCACCACTGGAGCCGGGGTGTCGATCTGGCCTGTTTCACGCCTGATGCCAAGCCGCCCGGCTTGTTTGCAGACCTGCCCCGCCCGATCCAGCTCTATGTCGGGCGGGTGGCCGTGGAGAAGAACATCGAGGCATTTCTTGCCTGCCCTTACCTTGGCAGCAAAGTGGTGGTCGGTGACGGGCCGGAGCTTGCTTCGTTGCAGGCCCGCTTTCCCCAGGCGCACTTTCTTGGCCGCCGCAGCGGGGCCGAGCTGGCCGGCTGCTTTGCCGGGGCCGACGTGTTCGTCTTTCCCAGCCGGACCGACACGTTCGGTCTGGTCATGATCGAGGCGCTTGCCTGCGGCACGCCAGTCGCGGCCTATCCCGTGCCGGGCCCGGTAGACGTGGTCACCGAGGCTGTCGGCGCGCTGTCCGAACAGCTCGAACGGGCGATCGACGCCGCGCTGTATTGCGACCGCCGCGCCTGCATTGCTTATGCTACCCAGTTCAGCTGGGAAGCGGCGACCGACCAGTTCGTTGCCGGGCTGGTGGCCTTGGACGAAGCGGCCCTGACCGCCTAAGCGCTTGCCCTCAGGCCGCGCATGGCCTAGATCGCGCCAGCGTGGCCGCTCCGGAAAGGGGCGGCCCTTCTATTTTCAGGCCCTTTATTCTCAGGAAAACGACAATGGCCCAACCCACCCCGCTGATGCCGCATGCCACTGCCACCTGGCTAGTTGACAACACCGCGCTCAGCTTTGAACAGATCGCTGATTTCTGCGGCATCCACATCCTCGAAGTGCAGGCCATGGCTGACGATCTGGCCGGCAGCAAGTACACCGGGCGTGATCCGTTGCATTCGGGCGAACTGACGCTGGCCGAAATCGAGCGCGGTCAGGCCGATCCCGCCTATCGCCTCAAGATGCAGAAGGCTCCGGTCGAGGCGACCCGCACCAAGGGTCCGCGCTACACTCCGGTGTCCAAGCGGCAGGACAAGCCCGACGGCATCGCCTGGATCCTGCGCAACCATCCGGAAATCACTGACGCGCAGATCGGCAAGCTGATCGGGACCACGCGCAACACGATTGCCGCGATCCGTGATCGCAGCCACTGGAACATCGCCAACATTCAGCCGAAGGATCCCGTTACACTCGGCCTGTGTTCGCAGCGCGAACTTGACGCGATGGTGGCCAAGGCTGCCAAGAAGGCCGGCACCGCCGAGGCGCCCGAGCTGGCCGAGATTGCGGCAGAAGACACCTCCGATCGCGACAAGCTGATTGCGGAACTGCGCGCTGAACGCGAAGAGGCCGGCAAGGCCGCTGCCGAGGCAGCGCAGGAAGCGGAAGCCGCAGCCTGGCTCGAAGCCAAGCGGGCCGGTGAAGCCAGCGGCGAGTAAGCGGCGCTCTCGCAAGCCGTTGGTCCGGGGTCTGGTTCCGGTCCGGGCAAACCTGCTGCGCCGTTTGCGCTTGAACGGGTGAAGGGGATGCGTCATCCATGCTGACATGGATGTAAGCAAGCTCCCCTACCATCACCCGACCCCGTGGGACACGCGCTTTGCGCTGATGACGCTGCCCCAGTTGCTGGAGCGGTCAACCAGCGCCAACCCGCAGGCGCCCTTCCTGCATTTCCTTGGCCGGACCTACAGTTACGGCGAAATCTTTGCCGAGGCGCAGCAGTTCGCGGCGGGTCTGCAGGCGCTTGGCGTGACCAAAGGCGACCGGGTCGGCCTGTTCCTGCCCAACGTGCCGATCTATGCCTCGGCCTATTACGGAGCGATGATGGCGGGGGCGATCGTCGTCAACTTTTCACCGCTCTATACGGTCGAAGAACTGGCCTGGCAGGTTGAGGACAGTGGCACCCGGCTGCTGGTCACACTTGATGTGCCTGAGCTTCATGCGACCGCGCAGGCGGTGCTGGCAGGGTCTTCGCTCGATACGCTGGTGGTCGGATCGCTGGCGCAGATGCTGCCGTGGGCCAAGGGCCTGCTGCTCAGGACACTCGGCCGGAGCAAGATCGCCAGGGTCGAATGGAGCGGCAATGTACTGCCCTGGCAGGACTGCACGCCCTTGGCCGAACCGGTCCCGGTTCCACTGGATCCCGCCACCGACCTCGCCTTGCTGCAATATACCGGTGGTACGACGGGGCGGCCGAAGGGCGCGATGCTCGGCCACAGCCAGCTGGTGATGAACGCCCAGCAGGTCGCGGCCATCAACCCGTTTGGCCAGGTCGACAAGGAAGTGTTCATGGGCGCGCTGCCCTTTTTCCATGTCTTCGCCAATACCGCGCTACTCAACCACGCCGTAGCGACGGGCGCGTCGATCGCCATGGTCCCCCGGTTCGAGACGAAGCAGGTCCTGCGCACTATCCAGAAGTATCGCACCACCGGCTTTCCCGGCGTGCCGACGATGTTCCAGGCGATGCTGGACCATCCGGACCTTGCAAAGACCGACCTGTCCTCGCTCAAGGTCTGCATCTCTGGCGGAGCCCCCATGCCCGCGCCGGTGCACGACCGCTTCGAGGCGGTGACGGGGGTGCGGCTGGTCGAGGGATATGGCCTGACGGAAAGCGCGGGTGTGGTGTCGGCCAACCCCTACGAAGGAACGCGCAAGAAAGGCACCATCGGGCAGGTCGTGGCCGGCACCGAGGTGCTGCTGCTGGACAAGGGTGACCCGACACGGCTGGCGCCGGAGGGCGAGCCGGGAGAACTGGCCATCCACGGGCCCCAGGTGATGCGCGGTTACTGGAACCGTCCGGAAACCGATGCCGAGGTGTTTGTCGAACACCAGGGCAAGCGGTGGCTGCGGACAGGCGATGTCGCTACCATCGATGCGGACGGCTTCCTCGAGATTGTCGACCGGATCAAGGACATGATCGCGGTGGGCGGGTTCAAGGTCTTCCCCAGCCAGGTCGAGGACGTGATCCTGCAGAACCCGGCGGTCAAGGAAGCGCTGGTGATCGGAGTGCCCGACGAATATCTGGGCGAAGTCCCCCGCGTTTACATAACTCTGGTGGAACCCGGGGCGGCAGATGCCGATTCGCTCAAGCAATGGCTCAACACCCGCGTCGGCAAGCACGAGCGGGTCGATCAGGTCGTCGTCCGAGATGCCTTGCCGCGCACCATCATCGGCAAGCTAGACCGCAAGGCCCTGCGCGCGGAAGTGCTGTAAACGCTCAGTTGGCGAGGGTCAGGACCGGCTCGGCAACTTTACCACTGTCCGTCTTGCCAGGGACGCGGTGGGCAAAGCGGCCGTCGACCTGTGCCCCCTGTTCGATGGTCAGCGCATCGTAGTGCACATCGCCCTCGATCCGCGCCGAGCGCAGCACGACCAGCTCGCGCGCCGTGATGCTGCCGACTACGCGGCCAGCCAGCCGGGCGCTTTCCGCCGTCACTGCGCCGGTAATCGTGCTGCTTTCGCCCTGAACCAGCGAGGCGCACTGGATGTCGCCTTCGATCGATCCATCGACATGGAGTTCGGTCGAAGCGATGACATCGCCGCGTATCGTCACGTCCGCGCCGATCACGGAGAAAGTGGAACTACTGCTGGCCACGTGCCTGCCCTGTCTTGTTGCGGGCGAGTGCCCGGGCGCTTGCCGGGTCTCGGCGGGCTTCTTCGAGAACATTGGGTGCCATCTCCAGGAAGGGGCGTGGGTTGACCGCGCGATCGTTTATACGGACCTCGAAGTGCAGGTGCGGGCCGGTTGAACGGCCGGTGTTGCCGATTCCGCCGATCTGGTCCCCGGCGGCAACTTTCTGCCCCGTCCGGGCGGCGAAGCGTGACATGTGCGCGTAGCGGGTCATCATGCCGTTGCCGTGGCTGATCTCCACCGTGTTGCCATAACCCGACTTCACACCGACGAAGGTGACCACGCCATCGGCTGCGGCATAGATCTG